>NZ_JANUEW010000016.1:0-132411 GCF_024807515.1 Pseudomonas sp. BIGb0558 | reverse complement strand
CACACCGAGCCTAGGCGAGGTGCCGAGTGGTGGGGCAAGAGCGTTTTGCTTACTTTTGCGCTGTTCAAAAGTGAGCCGCTGTAAGAGCGGAACCAATAGACGCCGTTACCTAAATAACGGATATGCCCCACCAACACAAAAACACTGATCTATCCTGCATGTCAGCTTTTACGCGTCGCATCATCCAACGCCAAAATCGTATGAGCATTGGTCACCGTAGTCGCCAAGGTATTGATCACCCCCGACCGCAACGCCCCCAGCGTCGCCGCCGCCTTGGTATTCTCACTGGCAATCGCCACCACATCCGGAATCCGGAACAACTCCTGAACCGTCAACCCGATCACCCGCCCCTGGATGGCGTTGACCGCAGGCTGCCCGTGAATGTCGATAAAGTCATACCCCATCATGTCCCCCACCGTGCCGGACAACCGCGCCTGGGCGATTTCCTGCGGTGAAAACCAGCCCATGCGCACCATGTTGCTGTTTTCACTCATGTCGCCAATACCAATCAACGCCATGTCGGCACGGCGAGCACGGTCAAGGGTCGAGCGCACGGTATCGTTGCTGATCAACACACCGCGCAACTCCGGATTAGCCACCAGCGCCGGCGCATACAGGCTTTCACTCTCGCCACCAAACCGCAGGGCCAGGCGCCGGCAGATATGGTCGGGATTCATATATTCGCCAGCCTTGAGCGAACCACCAATGGCACACACAAACGTGCAGTTGCGAGTCACCGGCAGGAACACGTTATCCGCCACCGCGCCGACGTTACGGCCCATGCCAACCGCGACAATCATCCCGTCGCTGAGGGTTTTGTTCAGGTAGTTGGCCACCAGGCTCGCAACCGCCGAACGCTGGGTGTCGGGGTCGCTGTGGTCGACCGCGATCAAGGCGCGGTCCAGCTGGAAGCGATCCACCAACGCCTGTTCCAGTTCGTTGTTCATCGCCGGGTGCTGCAACACCCGCACTTCGACAATCCCTTCATCCCGTGCGCGTTTGAGCAGGCGGCTGACTTTTGCACGGGACAGGTCGAAGCGCTTGGCGATGGCTTCCTGAGTGACGTTCTCAAGGTAATAGAGCATCGCCACTTCGGTCATCAGGTCGATGTCGCTGGCGATGCGCTGGGTACTGTCACTCATGGGCACGGGCTTCCGTTTCGGTGTCAAAGGCGCATTCTCCCGACTCTTGCCCCGTTCCGTCCACTACTGATGCCCGTCACGCTCGATCGCGTTGATGCGGTCGACCTTGGCCCCGGAACGCGCGGCTTCGAACTCCGACTCCAGGAACGACTTGACGATGCTCTTGGCCAGTTCCGCGCCGATCACCCGTGCACCAATGGACAGGATCTGCGCATCGTTGCTCTTGCGCGCCCGCTCCGCCGAATAGGTGTCGTGAGCCTGGGCCGCACGAATCCCCAGGACTTTGTTGGCCGAGATGGCCATGCCGATGCCGGTGCCGCACACCAACACGCCCAGCCGCTGTTGGCCGGCATTGATCGCCGTGGCCACCGCCAGGGCGATGTCCGGGTACAGCACCGGCGCCGTGGAGTGGGTGCCGAAGTCGGTCACCGGGTAACCCAGCGCCTCGATATGGCGCTTCAACAGTTCTTTGAGCTCATAACCCGCTTCATCGCATCCGATAGCCACCGGGAAAGGTGTGTTCATGGCGTTTGGCTCCGCTGCCGTTTTGGGTGCTGGGGAATGATCATATGATCACTCAATGAAATTTCGCTCAGTCATTTCTCGGATATTCCAGGCGCCCTGTCAAGCAGGATTTAGCTGACCTCACAGTCAAAGCCCTCTAAACCGGCACACTTTGCGCAAATCCGTCCATTTACAACTTTTCAGTGAAAGAGATTGACTGATCAGAATTTCATTTGATACACATATGCTCACAGCGAAACATGACTGTGCGACCTAATAAGAATTCACAGCACGAGGACACGCCGATGGCCACGCCATTACTGCTCCAGGCTGAACACGTCGCCAAGGCTTACGCCGGGATCCCTGCCCTGCGTGAGGGGCGCCTCTCTCTGCGGGCCGGCAGCGTCCACGCCCTGTGCGGCGGCAATGGCGCAGGCAAATCGACTTTCCTGAGCATCCTGATGGGCATCACCCAGCGTGATGCCGGGACCATCCTGCTCAACGGCACACCGGTTCAGTTCAACCGCCCCAGCGAAGCACTGGCGGCGGGGATCGCGATGATCACCCAGGAACTTGAACCGATTCCCTACATGACCGTCGCCGAAAACATCTGGCTGGGCCGCGAACCGCGCCGCGCCGGCTGCATCGTCGACAGCAAGGAATTGAACCGGCGCACTCGCCAATTGCTGGAAAGCCTGGAATTCGACGTCGACGCCACCAGCCCCATGCATCGCCTGAGCGTGGCGCAGATCCAGTTGGTGGAGATCGCCAAGGCGTTCAGCCACGACTGCCAGGTAATGATCATGGACGAGCCCACCTCGGCCATCGGCGAACGCGAGGCCGAAACCCTGTTCAAGGCGATCCGCCGCCTCACCGCACGTGGCGCCGGCATCGTCTACGTGTCGCACCGCCTCAGTGAGCTGGCACAGATTGCCGACGACTACAGCATCTTCCGCGACGGCGCCTTTGTGGAGACCGGGCGCATGGCCGATATCGACCGCGCCCACCTGGTGCGCGGCATCGTCGGCCAGGAACTGACCCGCATCGATCACAAGGTGGGCCGTGAATGCGCCGCCGAATGCTGCCTGGATGTGGACAGCCTGAGCCGTGCCGGCGAGTTCCAGGACATCAGCCTGCAACTGCGCCAGGGCGAGATCCTCGGTATCTATGGCTTGATGGGTTCGGGCCGCAGCGAATTCCTCAACTGCATATACGGCCTCACCACGCCAGACTCCGGCAGCGTGACCCTGCAAGGCAAGCCGATGCCCATCGGCCTGCCCAAGGCGACGATCCAGGCCGGCATGTCGCTGGTCACCGAAGACCGCAAGGACAGCGGCCTGGTGCTCAGCGGCAGCATCCTCTCGAACATCGCGCTGTCGGCGTACAAGCAGCTGTCGAGCTGGTCGCTGATCAATGCGCGCAAGGAAAACCAGCTGGCCCAGGACATGGTCAAGCGCCTGCAGATCAAGACCACCTCCCTGGACCTGCCGGTGGAGTCCATGAGCGGCGGCAACCAACAGAAGGTGGTGCTCGCCAAATGCCTGTCGACCCAGCCGATCTGCCTGCTGTGCGATGAACCCACCCGGGGCATCGATGAGGGGGCCAAGCAGGAGATCTATCACCTGCTGGACCAGTTCGTGCGCGCCGGTGGCGCGGCGATTGTGGTGTCGTCCGAAGCCCCTGAATTGCTCCACCTGAGTGACCGTATTGCCGTGTTCAAAGGCGGAAGGCTGGTGACCATCAGCAGCGATACCGCCCTTTCCCAGGAAGCCTTGTTGAGTCTTGCCTCATGAATGCCAAATCACTTTCTACACCTGCAGCCGCCCCCATCACCACCGCACCGCGCAGCCGCCTGCGCCTGTCCCTCGACCGCTTCGGCCTGCCGCTGGTGTTTATCCTGCTGTGCCTGGTGATGGCCTTCGCCAGCGAATACTTCATGACCTGGCGCAACTGGATGGACATCCTGCGCCAGACCTCGATCAACGGGATCCTCGCCGTGGGCATGACCTACGTGATCCTGACCAAGGGCATCGACCTGTCGGTGGGCTCGATCCTGGCATTCGCCGGGCTGTGCAGCGCCATGGTCGCAACCCAGGGCTATGGCGTGCTGGCAGCGGTCAGCGCCGGGATGTTCGCCGGGGCGATGCTCGGGGTGGTGAACGGCTTTATGGTCGCCAACCTGTCGATCCCGCCGTTCGTGGCGACCCTCGGCATGTTGAGCATTGCCCGGGGCATGACCTTCATCCTCAACGACGGCAGCCCGATCACTGATCTACCGGACGCTTACCTGGCGCTGGGCATCGGCAAGATCGGCCCGATTGGCGTGCCGATTGTGATCTTTGCGGTAGTCGCGCTGATCTTCTGGATGGTGCTGCGCTACACCACTTACGGCCGTTACGTGTACGCGGTGGGCGGCAACGAGAAGAGTGCGCGCACCTCCGGGATCGGCGTGCGCAAGGTGATGTTTTCGGTGTACGTGGTCTCGGGGTTGCTCGCCGGGTTGGCCGGTGTGGTGCTCTCGGCACGCACCACTTCCGCCCTGCCCCAGGCCGGCACTTCGTATGAGCTGGACGCGATTGCCGCCGTGGTGATCGGCGGCACCAGCCTGTCGGGCGGCACCGGCACGATTGTCGGCACGCTGTTTGGCGCGCTGCTGATCGGCGTGATCAACAACGGCCTGAACCTGCTCGGCGTGTCCTCCTATTACCAGCAGGTCGCCAAGGGCCTGATCATCGTGTTCGCAGTACTGATTGATGTGTGGCGCAAGAAAAAACGCTAGTCGCTTTTCCTCGAAAACCGAACTGAACGACCTACAACAATAAGCGGAGTTCTCATCATGAAAGTTGGTATTTCCCTGGCCGCCGTCGCGGCACTCTCCCTGCTCGCCAGCAGCATTGCCCTGGCTGCCGATGGCAAGACCTACAAGATCGGCGCGGCGGTGTACGGGCTCAAGGGCCAGTTCATGCAGAACTGGGTGCGTGAGCTGAAGGAACACCCGGCCGTCAAGGACGGCACCGTGCAGTTGACCGTATTCGACGGCAACTACGACGCACTGACCCAGAACAACCAGATTGAAAACATGGTGACCCAGCACTACGACGCGATCCTGTTCGTGCCGATCGACACCAAGGCCGGCGTCGGCACCGTCAAGGCTGCCATGAGCAACGACGTGGTGGTGATCGCCTCCAACACCAAGGTGGCTGACGCCAACGTGCCTTATGTGGGCAACGATGACGTGGAAGGCGGCCGCCTCCAGGCCCAGGCCATGGTCGACAAGCTCAAGGGTAAAGGCAACGTAGTGATCATCCAGGGTCCGATTGGCCAGTCGGCACAGATCGACCGCGAAAAAGGCGAGATGGAAGTGCTGGGCAAGCACCCGGACATCAAGATCATCGAGAAGAAAACCGCCAACTGGGACCGCGCCCAGGCCCTGGCCCTGACGGAAGACTGGCTGAACGCCCACCCCAAGGGCATCAACGGGGTGATCGCGCAGAACGACGACATGGCCCTTGGCGCGGTGCAGGCATTGAAGTCCCATGGGCTGACATCCAAGGATGTGCCGGTGACCTCCATCGACGGCATGCCGGATGCGATCCAGGCCGCGAAGAAAGATGAAGTGACCACCTTCCTGCAGGATGCCCAGGCGCAGTCCCAGGGCGCGCTGGATGTGGCATTGCGGGCTTTGGCGGGCAAGGATTACAAGCCGCAGTCGGTGATCTGGGAACGCTATGGCAAGGACGTGAAATGGGGTGACGGCACGGCCAAGAACTACATCCTGCCGTGGGTGCCGGTGACCAATGCGAATGCGGATGCGCTGTATCAGCAGGTCAGCGGTAGCAAGTGACCGCGCGCTCCCTGTAGGAGCCCGGCTTGCCGGCGATGGCGATCTCAAGATCAACACCTGCCTCAAGGCCGCCATCGCCGGCAAGCCGGCTCCTACAGTGGTTTTCTTTGTCAAAATGGAGTCATGTTCATGTCTGGATTCTGGAATCAAGCCTTCGACCTCACCGGCCGCTGCGCCGTGATCACCGGCGGGGCCGCCGGGATCGGTCTGGCTTGTGCCAGCCTGCTGGTGGAGCGCGGTGCGCGGGTGGCCCTGCTGGATCGCGACCCGGCCGTGGCCGACGTCGCCGCCAGCCTCGGTGCCGGGAACATCGGCATCGCCGTGGACCTGCGCCAACTCGACCAGGTGCAGAGCACCGTCGACTACGTATTCGATCACTTCAAGCGCCTCGATTACCTGGTCAACAGCGCCGGCGTCGCCCTGCTGGACAAGGCCCTGGACGTCAGCGAAAACGCCTGGGACACCACCCTCGACATCAACCTCAAGGCCAGCTTCTTCGTGGCCCAGGCCTGCGCCAGGCACATGCTTGCCCAGGGCAGCGGGCGCATCGTCAACCTGGCTTCCCAGGCGGCTGTGATCGGCCTGGACCGTCACGTCGCCTACTGCGCCAGCAAGGCCGCCGTGGTCGGCATGACCAAGGTGCTCGCGATGGAATGGGCGCCCCACATCAACGTCAACGCCATCTCCCCGACCATCGTTGAAACCGCCCTGGGTAAAAAGGCCTGGGCCGGCGAGCTGGGGGAACGGGCCAAATTGCAGATCCCGGCGGGCCGCTTTGCCCAGCCGGAAGAAATCGCCGGGCTGGCGTTGTACCTGCTCAGCGACGCCGCCCAGATGATCACCGGAGAAAACGTGGTGATCGACGGCGGCTACAGCATCCAGTAATTGATCTTTTGTCGTGAGGTTTATCGTCATGTCTACCGTTACCGAACGCACCGCCGAACAACTGTCGCCCGTGATTCCGAAAACCATGCAGGCCGTGGTCTGCCACGGCCCCGAAGACTATCGCCTGGAGACCGTCGACGTGCCGACGCCCGGCCCCGACGAGATCCTGACCAAGGTCGAGCTGTGCGGCATCTGCATGGGCGACATCAAGACCTACCGCGGCGCGCCGTCGTTCTGGGGCGACGCCGAGCAGCCGCGCTATGTGAAACCGCCGATGATTCCCGGGCATGAATTTGTCTGCCGCGTGGTTGCCCTCGGCCCGGGCGCGGAAAAGCGCGGGGTGAAGGTCGGCGACCGGGTGATTTCCGAACAGATCGTGCCATGCTGGGGCTGCCGTTTCTGCAACCACGGCCAGTACTGGATGTGCCAGAAGCACGACCTGTACGGCTTCCAGAACAACGTCCAGGGCGCCATGGCCCAGTACATGATTTTCACCAAGGAAGGCATCATCCACAAAGTGCCGGACTCGATTGCCCCCGACGAAGCGATTCTGATCGAACCCCTGGCCTGTTCGCTGCACGCGGCGGAACGGGCGAATGTGGATTTCGACGACATCGTGGTGGTGGCCGGCGCCGGCACCCTGGGCCTGGGGATCATCGGCGCGGTGCGCATGCGCAACCCGAAAAAACTCATCGTGCTCGACATGAAACCCGAACGCGCCGCCCTCGCCCTGCGCATGGGCGCGGACGAAGTGTGGAACCCGGCCGAAGTCGACGTGATGGCGAAGATTCGCGAGATCACCGATGGCTACGGCTGCGACATCTACATCGAGGCCACCGGGCACCACAAGGCGGTGAACCAGGGCCTGGCGATGCTGCGCAAGCTGGGGCGCTTCGTGGAGTTCAGCGTGTTCAACGACGAGGCCACGGTGGACTGGTCGATCATCGGCGACCGCAAGGAACTGGACGTACTGGGTTCGCACCTGGGCCCGTACATGTACCCCCGCGCCATCGACTTCATCGGCAACCGCAAGATCGACATGCGCGACGTGGTGACGCACAAGTTTGCCCTGGCGGACTTCAAGGAAGCGTTTGCGGTGATGGAACGCGGGGACAAGTCGCTTAAAGTGGTCCTGGAACCCTGATTTGCTTAATAACACAGAACCCTGTGGGAGCCGGGCTTTGGCTTTTTGTGGGAGCTGGCTTGCCTGCGATGCAGACGCCTCGGTCTATCAGTGACACCGAGCCGATGCAATCGCAGGCAAGCCAGCTCCCACACAAGCCCGGCTCCCACACCCAGAACAAGAACATAGGAAACCGCGTTATGAATCGAGTGATAAACGATCCGGATCAGGTGGTCGAGGACATGCTGCGGGGCATTCTGGTCGCGCACCCCGAGCTGCGCCAGTACGAAACCAATCCGCGGGTGATCGGCAAGGCCAAGCCGTCGCCACAGGGCCGGGTGGGCATCGTGACCGGCGGCGGTTCCGGGCATGAGCCGGCCTTCCTCGGCTATGTCGGCCCGGGCCTGGTGGACGCCGTGGCCGTCGGCGAGATTTTCTCCTCGCCCACCGCCAAAAGCTTCTTCGACGCCTTCCGCGCCGCCGACCACGGGGCTGGCGTGGCGTGCCTGTACGGCAACTATGCCGGCGACAACATGAACGTGAAGCTGGCAATGAAGATGGCCGCCAGCAAGGACATGCGTATCCGCACCGTGGTCGCCAACGACGACGTGGCCTCCGCGCCCAAGGCCGACATCGCCAAGCGCCGTGGCGTGGCCGGTGAGATTTTCATGTGGAAGGTCGGCGGTGCCGCCGCTGCCCAGCATTACGATCTGGACGGAGTGATTCGTGTGGCCCAGAAGGCGGTCGACAACTGCCGCTCCATCGGCATCGGCCTTACGCCCTGCACCATTGCGGCGGTGGGCAAGCCGAACTTCCAGATCCCCGACGGCCAGATGGAATTGGGCATCGGCCACCACGGCGAGCCGGGCATTGAAGTGATCCCTATCGAGTCGGCCGAAGCCATGGCCGCGCGCATGCTCGCGCCGATCCTCGCCGACCGCGACTTCAGCCAGGACGACAGCGTGGTGGTGCTGGTCTCGGGCCTGGGCGCGACGCCGGTGATGGAGCTTTACATTTTCTACGCCGAGGTTGAACGTCAGTTGCAGGCCAGGGGCTTGAAGATTCACCGCTGCTACGTGGGCAACTACTTCACCTCCCTGGAAATGATGGGCGTGACCCTGACCTTGCTGGGCCTGGACGCCGAGCTGAAAACCCTGATCGACCAACCCTGCCGTTCCATCGGCATGACCCAGGCGGACTGAACCATGAACCAGCATTTCTCCACCCACGACGGCAGCGCCATCGTCGCCGACCTGGTGAGCGTGATCGTTGCCAACCGCGAGTACCTGAGCGAAGTCGACGGCGCCATTGGCGATGGCGACCACGGCATCAACATGGCCAAGGGGTTCGCCCATTGCGGGCGCACCATTGAAGGCCGCCAGTTGACCCTGGCCGAAGCACTGGACGAGTTGACGCTGAGCCTGATGGAAGGCATCGGCGGTTCCATGGGGCCGTTGTATGGCAGCCTGTTTATCGGCATGGCGGATGAGGTGCGGGGCAGCGAGGAGATTGACGCGGCGACCTTTGCGCATTTGCTGCGGGGCGGGCTGACGTCGTTGCAGGACATCACCGAGGCTGGTGTGGGCGACAAGTGTTTGATGGACACGTTGATTCCGGCGGTGGAGGCGTTTGAACAGGCCCATGCATCCGGGGCGTCGTTCAGTGAGGCGCTGGAGGCGATGAAAAGTGCTGCTTCGCGGGGGCGCGACTCCACCAAGGATCTGGTGGCAAAAATCGGCCGCGCCAGCCGCTTGGGCGAGCGCTCGCTGGGCGTGCTGGATGCCGGGGCCGTGTCGTGCTGCCTGATTCTGACGCGGCTGGCGGATTCGGTTCAACCCCGACTGATCTAACCCAACCATTACCACCTCCGTAGCAGCTGTCGAGCCTTGGCGAGGCTGCGTAGCGGTACATCAGACACACCGCCACGCAGCCTCGCCAAGGCTCGACAGCTGCTACGGGAGGTTTGGAGTTTGTTTGACCTGCTCGATGTACCGCGCCACCGCCGGCGCCTTTTCAAAGCGCCGGTAAATCAACGACAGCCACGACGACGCCTCACTGCCTTCAATCCTGCGATACACCACGTTCGGCAACCCCACATGCCCCACCACCGACTCCGGCACCACCGCCACGCCCTGCCCCAGCGACACCAGCGCAATCACCGCCACCAAACCACCCGGCTGCGGCCCTAACCGAGGCGCATAACCGCCCTGCGCCGCCACATGCAGCGTGCCGCTGATCTGCTCGGGCAAGATAAAGGTCTCGTTCTGCAGATGCTCACAACCGATCGCCTTTAACCCCAGCAGCCACGAATCCTGAGGCAACGCCAGCACAAACCCCTCACTGCTCAAGCGCACCGCGTCGACGCCATCGGGCAAGGTCATCGGCGAACGGATGTAACCAATATCAAAACGCCCCTCCGCCACCAACCCCGGCAACGCGGCCATGGGACTTTCCCGCACGTTCAGGCTCACATCCGGGCAATCCTTGCAGAACGCCTGCACCTGGCGCTGCAACAGCCCCGAATACACCGCCGACGCCACATACCCCAACTCGATATGACCGATCTCGCCACGCCCGGCGCGCTGGGCATTGCGTTGGGCAAACTCGAACTGGCGCACCGTGGCTTCGGCCTCGATCAGCAACGCGGCACCCGCCTCGGTCAGGCTGACTTCGCGCTGGCGGCGGATGAACAGGCGGGTGCCGAGGGTGTTTTCCATGTCCTGGATCTGCCGGCTCAGGGTCGGTGGCGCGATGCCCAACTGCTCGGCGGCGCGGGTGAAATTGCGTTGCCGGGCAACGGCCAGGAAGTAGCGGAAATGCCGTATTTCCATCACAGGATTAGCTCAAAGGTAATGAAGTGCTCCGCCGCACCTAATAAAAGCACGCAACGCCGGAGATAAACTGGCAGCAGGCCCACCTTAGAGAGCATTTGCGATGTACGTCAAATTCCGTTTCAGGATTGCCCAGCAGGTAATTCGACCATGAGCAACGTCAGCCCACGCCTCACGCTGCTGACCGCCTCCGGGGTCTGCTCGCTGATTGTGCTCGACACCAATATCGTCGCCGTCACCCTGCCGAGCATCGCCCGGGACCTGGGGGCGAACTTTGCCGACATCGAATGGGTGGTCAGCGCCTACATGCTGGCTTTCGCCGCCCTGTTATTGCCGGCAGGGAGCATTGCCGACCGCTTTGGCCGCAAGAAAAGCCTGATCTGGGGCCTGAGCATTTTCATCCTCGCCTCCCTCGGCTGCGGTGCGGCGCCGACTGCGTTGTTCCTGGATATCGCCCGGGCCGTCAAAGGTGTTGGGGCAGCCTTGTTGCTGACTTCTGCACTGGCCTCCATCGGCCACACCTTTCATGACGAAGTGGAGCGTGCCAAGGCCTGGGCGCTCTGGGGCGCGTGCATGGGCGTGGCGATGACCGCCGCGCCGACCCTCGGCGGCTTGATCACCCAGTACCTGGGCTGGCGCTGGATTTTCTACCTCAACTTGCCCATCGGCCTGGTTTTGATGGCGCTGTCGGTGCATGCCATCCCGCATTCACGTGACAGCCAATCGGCGCGGCTGGACCCTTGGGGCAGTCTCGCTTTCAGCGCCAGCCTGCTGTGTTTGATCTGGGGCCTGATCGAAGCCAACCGCATCGGCTGGGACAACCCGCTGACTTACGCCCGGTTGCTGGGCGGCATCGCCTTGCTGGGCTTGTTTGTACTCGCCGAACGCCTGCAACAGCGGCCCATGGTGGACCTGCAGCTGTTCAGGCACCCACGATTCATCGGTGCGCTGTTGGGGATGTTCGCCTACGCCGGCTGCGCCCAGGTGATGATGACGCTGCTGCCGTTCTACCTGCAGAACGGCCTGGGTTTCTCTGCGATAGCGTCCGGATTGGGCATGCTGCCTTTTGCCTTGACCATGCTGGTGTGCCCGAGGATTGGCGCACGCCTGGCCGGTCGCTTTGCGCCGGCGACAATGATGGCCACAGGGCTCACGCTGGTGGGTTGCGGCAACCTGCTCAGTGCCTGGGCGGTGAATGTCGGCGGCTACCTGCCCTTCGCCCTGGCGATCGCCGTCACCGGGGCCGGCGCCGGATTGCTCAACGGCGACACCCAGAAAAACATCATGGCCTGTGTGCCACGGGACCGTGCCGGAATGGCGTCGGGCATGAGTACCACCATGCGCTTCAGCGCGATCATGTTGGCGATCGGGGTGTACGGGGCATTGTTGAGCAGCCACAGCGAACAGTTGCTGCACACCAGCCTGGGCACGCAGTGGCAAGAACAAGTGTCGGGGATTGCGTCACGGGTGGTAGCAGGTGATATGCCGGCGGCCATGGCGCTGCTGCCTGAATCGGCGCGGGTGATGGTGCAGCCACTGGCGCGGCAGGCATTTGTCGGCGGGTTCAGCGTGGTGTTGTGGGTGGCCGGATTGTTGGGATTGCTGGGGGCGTTGGTGGTGGGATCGTTGATGCGCCATCCCATACCGGCGGTGCCGCAGGCTTCACTACCAACTCGGTGAGTTGACCACCACAAACCCATGTGGGAGCGGGCTTGCCCGCGAATGCGGAGTGTCAGTCAATACCTGTGTGACTGATCCACCGCATTCGCGAGCAAGCCCGCTCCCACATTTTGATCTTCGCCAGTCAGTTGATCTGTTACCAGAAACGCTGCTGGGTCAGGCGACTCCACCAGGTCAGCAGCACCCGGTCTACCGAACCGCTGGCTGCCAGGCCTACCCGCTCCTGCAGGCTTTTACGCTCGGCATAATGCAGGTGAAACACCTCGGCGGTCTTGGCCTTGGAGGCCAGGTATTCGTCGCTGGTTTGCAGCTGGTCTACCAGTTGCTTGTCCAGCGCCGCGACGCCGAGCCAGACTTCGCCGGTGGCCACATCGTCAATGGCCAACTGCGGGCGGTAGCGCGACACGAAGTTCTTGAACAGTTGATGGGTGATGTCCAGGTCTTCCTGGAACTTCTCCCGGCCCTTCTCGGTGTTTTCGCCAAACACGGTCAGGGTGCGCTTGTATTCACCGGCGGTCAGCACTTCGAAGTCGATGTCGTGCTTCTTCAGCAGGCGGTTGACGTTGGGCAGCTGCGCCACCACGCCAATCGAGCCCAGGATGGCAAACGGCGCGCTGATGATCTTCTCGCCGATGCACGCCATCATGTAGCCGCCGCTGGCCGCAACCTTGTCGATGCATACCGTCAACGGCACGCCGGCCTCGCGGATACGCGCCAGTTGCGACGACGCCAGGCCATAGCTGTGGACCATGCCGCCGCCGCTTTCGAGGCGCAGCACCACTTCGTCCTTGGGCGTGGCCAGGCTCAGCAGCGCGGTGATTTCATGGCGCAGGCTTTCAGTGGCCGAGGCTTTGATATCGCCGTCGAAATCCAGCACGAACACCCGTGGCTTGGCCTCGGGTTTCTTCTTGCTGTTCTTCTTTTCAGCCTTGCTTTCAGACTTGCGCAAGGCCTTGAGCTGGTCCTTGTCGAGCAAGGTCTGCTCCAGGCGCTCCCGCAGGCCCTTGTAGAAATCATTGAGCTTGCTGACCTGCAACTGGCCGGCAGATTTGCGACGCCCTTTGCTGCGCAGCGCGGCAAAACTGGCGAGCACCACCAGAATGGCGACCACCAGGGTGACGGTTTTAGCTAGAAAACTTGCGTACTCGGCAAGAAACTCCATAAGGCACCTGTGAGGCTTGAAAGGCGCAGTCTACGGGGATTGTCGTCGTGATGTCTAACACTGTCGAACGCAACAATTTCCTACAAAAATAACCAATTTTTCCTACTTGCGTAGCTCAATTCCCACAACATTTTCAGACCTGACGACCAGCATTTACGGGAAAAAACCGACTTAAACTCCGCGTTTATCGACCCTTCCGTAGAAGCAACGCTCATGCATAGCAGGCATCCCGACATTCCACGCCCCGTGTCCACTTCCTGGATGCTGGCAGCCCTGGCGATTGTGCTGATTGCCCCAGCGCCAGCCCTGGCCGCCGACCCACGCGCCCAGGAGCTTGAGCGGCGTACGCGGGAACAACTGGAACTGGAGCAACGCTTGCGCCTGCTGGAGCGTTCCGGCCCATCGTCCCCCAAGGCTGCGCCCGCACCACCAGCGTCGCCGCCCGACGAGTCCTGCTGGCAGGTCCGGGGGCTCAGGCTGGCCGGCAACACCTTGATCAGCCAAGGGCAGATCAACACACGACTTCAGCCCCTGATGAGCGACTGCATGGGCGTCACCCGACTCAACCAACTGCTGGCGGCCCTCACCGCGCTGTATGTGGACGCCGGCTACATCGCCAGTCGGCCTTACCTGGCGCAACGGCCACAGGACGGGCAAAGCCTGGAGATCCGCATTGAGGAAGGCTTTGTGGAAAGCATCGAACTGGCGGCCCCGGAGCTGGCCATCTCGCTGCGCGGCGCCTTCCCCGGCATGCTCGGCAAGCCGCTGCAACTGCGCGAGCTGGAACAGGGCCTTGACCAACTCAACCGCCTGCGATCCCTGGACCTGACCGCCGACGTGGCCCCCGGCAGCCTGCCCGGCGGCTCGCGCTTGCTGATTCGCCCACGCACCAGCGCCGCGCCGATCGGCGCCGTGGTGAGCTACAACAACCGTGGCACCGACTACATCGGACCCAATAACGGCGCGCTGACCCTGACCTACGACAGCCCCTCGGGGTTAAACGACTTTATCGCCCTCGCCGCCAGTACCACCCTGGACCAGACGTCCGCCTACAGCCGCAGCCAAAGCCTGTACTACAACATTCCCTACGGTTTCTGGACCCTGGCCTTGAGCGCCAGCCACTCGCAATACCGCTATCCGGTCCAGTTGCCCAGCCAGGCCGTCCGCGCCAACGGCCAGACGAGTCAATACAGCCTCAGCCTCAACCGCCTGCTCTGGCGCGACCAGGGCACGCTGCTCAACGGCATGCTGCGCCTGAGTTCAAAGCGCACGCAGAGTTACTTCGCCGAACAATACCTGGCCATCCAAAGTCCGAGCCTGACGGTGGCCGAGGCCAGCCTCAACCTGGTGAAGATCACCGACGGCCTCTGGAATACCAGCGTGAGCTACGCCCAGGGCCTGGACTGGCTGGGAGCCGACCGCGACGAGCAACGGCTGTCGCCCGCGCTGCCCCGCGCGCAGTTTCGCAAGTATCGAGCCGACATCAGCTACTGGCGCCAGGGCCGCGATGCGCAATGGAACTGGAACAGCCAACTGGCCTTGCAGTACAGCCCCGACCCGCTGCCGAGCCTGGAACAGATGCTGCTGACCGACGACTACGCGGTGCGCGGCTTTCGTCAGGACCTGGTACAGGCAGCCAATGGCGCGGTGTGGCGCAACACCCTGAGCCTGCCCCAGCACCTCGGCGCGCAATGGGCCCTCAGCCCGCGCCTGGGGCTGGACATGGGCTGGAGCCGGCTGGTGGCGGGCGCCGAAAGCCAGCGGCTGGCCGGGGCCAATATCGGTGTCGGCCTGAGTTCACGCGACTGGCAGCTGGACCTGGACTACCAGCGCCGGCTCTTCGGCCCGGCCCCTTCGAGCCGGGAGCCCGGCTTCTGGCGCCTGGAATTGAGCCTGCGAATGTGAATCCACAACACGGGTGTTCCGGACCAACACCCGAGGAGCTTCACCGTGCTCGCAAGGAGCATAAGGACAGTGCACGCAACCCGATAACAACAATCACAAGGTTTCGTCATGAAAAGAACTGCGCACCTCCCCCCTTCCGCCCTCAAACCCTGCCAGACCTTGCGCTGGATGGTAGGCAGCCTGGTATTTGTCCACTACCTGCAGCCCGCCATCGCCGCCGACGGAGCAATCGTCATGATGACCATGCAGGCTGCGCCGAGCCTGGTCCCGGCGCCCGGCGGCGCCACGGTGTCCTCCAACCAAGGCGTGCCGGTGATCAACATCGTGGCCCCCAATTCGGCGGGCCTTTCCCATAACCAGTTCCTGAACTATGACGTCGAACGCCAAGGCCTGGTGCTGAACAACTCCACGCTGGCCGGGCAGTCGCAACTGGCCGGGCAACTGGGCGCCAACCCGCAGTTCAATGGCCGCGACGCCAGCCTGATTCTCAACGAAGTGATCAGCCGCAACAGCTCAAGCATCAATGGCCCGCAGGAGATCTTCGGCCGCGCCGCCGACTATGTGCTGGCCAACCCCAACGGCATCAACGTCAACGGCGCCAGCTTCATCAACACCCCGCGCGCCGCGTTTGTGGTGGGTAGCCCTGAGTTTGAAAACGGGCGCCTTGCACGGCTTTCGACCCTCGACGCCAGCGCCGGGCTGACGGTCGGCGATCTGGGGCTGAGCAATATGGGCGGCGCCATCGCGCTGATCGCCCCCCGCATCGACACCACCGGCAGCGCAGACGCGCGGGGCGACCTGGAGGTGATCATGGGCCTGAATCAGATGGCGTACGAAGACTTGCGGATCGAGCAGACCCGCCAGCCCGGCAGGCCGACGGTCGATGCGCAATTGTTCGGCGCGATGCAGGCCGGGCGGATCAATATCATCAGCACCGCCGACGGGGTTGGGGTCAAGGTCGCAGCACCGCTGCTCGCCGCCGGTGACCTGAAAGTCGCCTCCGCCGGCAACCTGGAGATGACCGGCAGCACGTTCACCAACTCGCTCGTCGCCAACCGCAACGTACTGAACAGCGACAACGGCGATGTGCAGTTGCACGCCAAGGACGACCTGGTGCTCAAGGCTACCGACGTCAATGGCCGCAACATCGATGCCAGCGCCGGGGGTGACGTGCGCCTTGACGCGCTGACCAGCTCGCGCACGACCGAAAAGCAGGAAGACTGGAGCAAGAAAGTCCTGTTCATCACCACCGAAACCTACGACAAAAAAAACACCGAGACCCGCCTCCAGCAACAGGGTAGCCATCTCAAGGCCAGCGGCAACCTGACTCTCAAGGCCGGTCAAGACATCGACCTCAAGGCCTCCACCGCGAGTGCCGACGGCACCTTGCAGGCCAAGGCCGGCAAGGACCTGCGCCTGACCGCGCTGAACGACGCCACGCAAACCCGCGAAACCGTCAAACACCGCAAAAACCTCTGGCGCGGCGACTACGACACCACCGAAACAATCGAAACCGCTCGCAGCAGCGCCCTCGTCAGCGGCGCCATGACCCTGGCCAGCGGCGAGAACCTGCACGTGCTCGGCAGCCAGGTGCAAAGCCAGGGCGACTTGACGGTCGACGCCGGCGGCGCAGTCGAAATCGGCACCACCCGCGTGATCCAGGAACGCCTGGAAAAAAACTACCAAGGCGACCTGCTCTCCGGGACGTTTTTCGGGCAGAACGCCCAGGACGATCAAAGCCAGGACCTGGTGGTCGGCAGCCAGGTCGACAGCAACGGCACCCTGAGGATCAGCTCCGAAAACGTGCTCATCAGTGGCAGCCAGGTACTGGGCCGCGAGGATGCCCTGCTGATCAGCCAAAGTGGGGCCCTGAGCATCGACGGCGCGCAAAGCCTGATCAGCTCGGACAAATCCGCCACCGACAGCAAACTGTTCGGCCTGCTCAAGGACCAGACCCGCGAGCGCAAGAACACCACCACTCAGGTGCGCAGCCAGGTGCAATCCCAAAGCAATCTGCGCCTGCAAAGCGCCAGTGACGTGAATGTGATCGGCTCCGACGTGGCGGCACAAGGTCGGCTGGAACTGGAGGCTGCTGCCAACATCAACGTGCTGGCGGGGAAAAACACCGAACAAACCATCACGCAAACGGACCGGCACGGGTTCACCGCCTCGGCTGGCGAAACCAAGGAAGCGGCCCCGGGCATCAAGGGGTCGGAGCAATACCAGGCCGGCGTCAACTACAACCAGCAGGAAACCACCACCACCGTGGACGCACTCACCCACGAAGGCAGCCAGCTCAGTGGCGCCAGTGTGGATATCAACGCCGGCAACAATCTGCTGGTCAAGGCTTCCGACGTGACGGCCACCGAGGGTGACTTGAACCTCACGGGCCAATCCATCGAGTTGCTCAGCGAGGCGGATAAAAGCCTGCTGGTCGTCGAGGAAGACAGCCTCAGCCTGGGCCAGTTCTATACCGGGGGCATGGACCGCGCAGGTGGCGGCTGGCAGGTCGACAAGGACAAGGAAGTGACAACCACGGACACCTCCAAGGTTCAATCGAGCCATTTGAACGGGGCAGGAAATATCAATGTGATTGCCAGCGATGGCCAAGGCCGGATCATCACCGAAGCCGTCAAGGTGAAGGCCGAGGGTGAGCTGAATATCAGTGCGGGAATCCTGGACAATCGCGCGGTGTACGACAGCGTTGTCGAGACCCGGGAGGTCGATCACTGGAGCCTCAGCGCCGGTGCCAATATCGAATACAAGGACGTGACCCGGCCGATCAAGAAAGTGGTCGACGGAATCGACCAGACCAAGGTCTACCAGCCGTCGGTACTGGATGCGCTGGACCCGCCCAACGCCGGGCTCGACCTGGCCGTCAGCGTACGGGACACCAGCGCAGAGTCCGGGTCCGCCACAGCGGTGGTGAGTGAGTTCGAAGGCGGCTCGGTCAACGTGCAGGTCGACGGCGCGCTGACCGACACCGGCACCCGTTATACGGCCACCGACGGCACCCTTTCCATTACCGCCGGGAGCCACGATTTCGCGGCCGCCGAAGACACCACCTTCGCCCGGGACAAGGGCACCGATGTGGATACCTCGTTACGGACCTATACCACCACCGGCAGCGACATCAACGCGCGTATCCTCGGTGCGGGCGGCCGCTTCGACCTGCGACAGGCCACCGGCACCGCAGTACCCGGCAGCCTGGAAGGCAAATACGGCATCCAGGTGCAACTGGGTACTGACGGTCGCTATGAAGGCACCCGGTTTGACGCCGGAAAAGGTGACCTGAAGATCCGCACGTCCGGCTCCCTGAGTTTTACCGAAGCCCGCGACTGGCAAACCAGCAATGAAACCACCCTGGGCGGGTTTGGCTGGGTAGAAGCCGGCACCAGCCCCGACACCCTGAAAAAAGCCAATGCCGGCGGCCAGCTCGACAAGGCCTGGCTGGACGTCGAAGACACCCAGGGCCGCGGCGCGAGCCTGTTCGCCGAAGGCCTGACCCAGATCGTCGCCGGGCAGGACCTGACGCTGCAGGGCACGCAAATCGACAGCAACGGCGATGTGCGGCTCAAGGCCGGTGGCAACGCTGACTTCCTCGCCGGCGTCGACACCTACTCGGCCCGCGGCGGCAACCTGGGCGGCGGCGGGCGTGTAAGCGTCAAAGCCACCCAAAGCGACACCGCCAGCGGCGGCAATGGTGCATTCGGCCTCCAGGGCAGCGTGGGCAGCATCGATGAGCGCAGCACCCTGCAACGCGGCGGCAGCGTCGACAGCCGCGGTACGGTGCAAATCGAGGGCCGCAACGTGCAGCTGCAAGGGGTGCAAGGCAACGCCCAGGCGTTCGAGCTGGCCGCCACCGACGGCAATCTGATCCTGGAGTCCGCCGTTTCCGACGAGCAGCGCAATAACAAAGCTCTGTCCGCCGGGCTGGGTGCCAGCCTCGCCCGTAGCTCGGACTCGTCCAACAATGGCTCGGGCCTGTTCGCGCGGGTGAAAGGCGGCATCGACCAACTCGACAGCCAGACCCACGACAACACGCGCCTGCGGGCCGACCGGGTACAACTCGACAGCCGTGGCGACACGCGCTTGCTGGGCGCCACCGTCACGGCCGGCGAGGTCAGTGGCCGGATCGGCGGTGACCTGCGGGTGGAAAGCCGGCAAGACCAGGTTCGGGGGTTGACGGTGAATGTGGATGCACAATTGACCACCGAAAAAAATCCGTCCGGCGGCATCGATAAGGCCAGCGTTGCTGTCGGCCCGTTCGGTGGCAGCGTGAAAGACAAAAGCAAAAAACTCTACGAAAAGGCCGGCGACAAAACCCAGGCGCTCAAGGATAAATTGCTGGCCAGAAGTACTGGCAGCCCGGGCACCTCCCGTGACCGCTTCAAGGACCTGCTGTTCCAGAACCTTGAAAACCGCGATGTCACCCCGACCTTGCTGGCGGACTTCAGCCGTACCCGCAACAACACCGTGGCCGAGGCCTCCGGCATCCAGGGTCGTGACGGCGTGAATCTGCAGGTGGCGGGCGCTGTCGACTTGCTCGGCGCGCGGATCGGCGCCAGCAACGGCGCCGTGGACCTGGGCGGCGCGGCGGTTACCGGCAAGGACTTGAGTGGCCGCGACCAACGTACGGACCTGGGCCTCAATGCCTCCTCGTCCCCGTTGCTGCTGGGCCTTGCACTGCGCGATGCGTTCACCGAAGCCCGCGACCCGCAAAGCCTGGCCGATGAGCAGTTCAATACCGGCCTGCTGCGCGCCGGCGGACACGACCAGAGCCAGTTGCTGACCAGCGGGGTTGATCAAAAAGGCCGCTGACAACGGCGCACGAGCAAGGCCGCCCCGGCGCCGGGGCGGCCTTCCAACGAGCTTTTAAAACAAGCGTATGTTTTTTCATTGACAGCTTCCCGGCATCCTCATAACCTCGCCAGACTTTCAACGTACCGGGAAAACGGACGTGGGCAGCATCTACCTGATTCGACATGGCCAGGCCTCCTTCGGTGCAGACGACTACGACGTGCTGTCGCCCATCGGCGTGCAACAGGCGCAAGTGCTGGGCAGCCACCTGGCGGAACTGGGCCTGAGCTTCGACCGTTGCGTGTCCGGCGACCTGCGTCGCCAGCAGCACACGGCCACCGCCGCCTTCGAACAGTACAGCGCCCTTGGCCTGCCGGTACCGCCGCTGGAAATCGACAGCGCGTTCAACGAATTCGATGCCGAGGCAATCATTCGCGCCCTGCTCCCGGACTTGCTGCACAGCGAACCCGAAGCCCTGCACATCCTGCGCAACGCCGCGCAAAACCGTGGCGAGTTCCAGCGCATCTTTTCCTTGATTGTCGAACGCTGGCTGGCCGGCACCTACGACCCGCCGGGCCTGGAAAGCTGGCTGGGGTTTGTCGAACGGGTCCAGGGCGGCCTGCAACGCCTGCTCGAAACCGCCGATAACAGTCACAAGATCGCCGTGTTCACCTCCGGCGGCACCATCACTGCCCTGCTCCATCTGATTACCCGGATGCCTGCCGCGCAGGCCTTCGAACTGAACTGGCAAATTGTTAACACCTCGCTCAACCAGCTGAAATTCCGTGGTCGCGAGGTGGCACTGGCTTCCTTCAACAGTCATACCCACTTGCAACTGTTGAAGGCGCCGCAGCTCATCACCTTCCGATGAATTGCGGCCAACCGTGACCCCAAGGTCACTGGACTCACCATAAAAGGATCGAAACCATGACTGACGTAGCTAAAGCCGTAGAAGCAATGAAAGCCAAATTCAACCCAGCCGCTGCCGACGGCCTGGACCTGGTGTTCGGTTTCCGTATCGACGACACCAAGAACTTCTCGCTGGTGGTGAAAAACAACACCTGCGAACTGCTGGAAGGCGAAAACCCTGACGCCCAGGTCACCCTGGTGATGGACGCCAAAACCATGGAAGGCATCGTCGACGGTTCCACCGATGGCATGCAGGCATTCATGGGCGGCAAACTGCGCACTGAAGGCGACATGATGCTGGCGATGAAATTGAGCGAGCTGTTCCCGGCCTGATCAGGGTAACCCTGGCCAGACCAGGTGAGTTTGTGTGGGAGCCGGGCTTGCCCGCGATAGCATCACCTCGGTGCAACTGATTCACCGAGGTGCCTGCATCGCAGGCAAGCCAGCTCCCACATAAGCCCCACATTTTGATCGTGTTGTTTTCAGGTTTTTGGCTGCAACAACAGCGCCACCAACGCACTCCACCCCGTCTGGTGCGACGCCCCCAACCCACGCCCGGTCTCACCATGAAAGTACTCATGGAACAACACCAGGTCGCGACTCGCCGGGTCGGCCTCCAACTGCGCGTACCCCACCATCGACGGCCTTGAACCGTTTTCATCTCGCAGAAACAAGCGGGTAAGGCGCTGGCTGAGACCATCCGCAACCTCCTCCAACGACGCCAGGTACCCACTCCCCGCCGGGTACTCCACCGAGAAATTGTCGGCGTAGTAGCGATGAAATTCCCGCAGCGACTCAATCAGCATGTAATTGACCGGCATCCACAACGGCCCGCGCCAATTGGAGTTGCCGCCGTACAGTCGTGAGTCAGACTCCGCCGGCTCATAGCGGGCACACAGGGTGTTGCCATTCATCTTCAGCGCCAGCGGTTCCTCGGCAAAGGCCTTGGATAGCGAGCGCACGCCAAACGTGGAGAGAAACTCGGACTCATCCAGCATGCGCCGCAACAAGTCCTTGGTCCGCTCGCCCCGCAACAGCGCCAGCAACAGGCGATTGCCCTGCCCCGGCTCGTTCCAGCGCGACACCAGCTTGGCAAGGTCCGGCCGGTGTTTCATAAAGCCCAACAGACGCTCGCGCAGCCCCTCCAGGCCTTCATGCTCGCGCTGCTCCAGCACCAGCACCGCAAACAGCGGCATCAGCCCGACGATGGAGCGCAGCCGCACCGGCTCACTTTCACCCCCGGGCCGGTGCAGCACGTCGTAGAAAAACTGGTCCTGCTCATCCCACAGACCTTCTTCGCCGTTGTCCACGCGGTTAATCGCGCCGGCGATGTACAGGAAGTGCTCGAAGAACTTCACCGCAATGTCCACGTACACCACGTTACGCTTGGCCAACTCCAGGCCAATGCGCATCAGGTCCAGGGCATACGCGGCCACCCACGCCGTACCGTCCGCCTGGTCCAGCTGGTAACCCGGCGGCAGATCGGCCGAGCGGTCGAACAGCGCGATGTTATCCAGCCCCAGGAACCCGCCCTGGAACAGGTTGCGGCCCTCGGCGTCCTTGCGGTTGACCCACCAGGAAAAATTCAGCAGCAGCTTGTGGAAGATCCGTTCGAGGAAATCCATGTCGCCCACGCCGTTCAGCGCTTTGTCCTGCTGGTACACCCGCCAACTGGCCCAGGCATGCACCGGCGGGTTCGCGTCGTCGAAACGCCACTCGTAGGCCGGCAACTGGCCGTTGGGGTGCATGAAGCGGTCCTTCACCAACAACAGCAGTTGCTGCTTGGCAAAACCCGGATCGATCAGGGCAAAGGCCACTGCCTGGAACCCCTGGTCCCACGAGGCGTACCACGGGTATTCCCAGGTGTCGGGCATTGAAAGAATGTCGAAATTCGACAGGTGCCGCCAATGGGTATTGCGAATATGCAGGCGCTCGGGCGGCGGCGCGGGCTGGGCCGGGTCGCCGTCGAGCCATTGGTTGACGTCGAAGTAATACAGCTGCTTGGACCACAGCAACCCGGCCAGGGCCTGGCGCTGCACATTGCGCGCGTCCTCATCGGCGATGCCCTGTTGCAGGGCCGCATAGAAGTCATCGGCTTCCTGGCGGCGCGCCTCGAACAGCTTGCGCGCGTTGATCCAGGGCGCGTCCGCCGGGGCGAAGCGCAGGTACAGGGTTTTGCTTTGCAGGCCCGCCAACTCCAGGATGAAACGCGCGGCGACCTTGGTCCCCGAATCCCGGCGGATCGCGGTGGGCGCGCCGGTGGTGACGTAGTCGTTGATCCCGTCCTTGAACGGCCCGGGCCCAGGCAGCCCGTCCAGCCTGGGGTAGTTGGTTTCGTTCTCGCAGAACAGCCACTCCACCCCGTCCTGGCCCCACGCACTCAGATGACGATCAGACAATTCATGATGCCGCGCCAGCACCTGCTCACCCTCCAGGCGCAACTCGGGCTTGGGCGCATCCGCGGTCCAGCTCCAATCGTTGCGCGCCCACAGGTGGGGCAACACCTGCAAGCGCGTGGGCTGGTCGGATCGGTTATGCACGGTGATGCGCATGAACACGTCATCGGGCTGGTGCTTGGCGTATTCGACGGTGACATCGCAATAGCGGTTGTCTTCGAACACCCCGGTATCGAGGATTTCGTATTCAGCGTCACCCAGGCCACGCCGGGCGTTCTCGGTAATCAGGTCGTCGTAGGGAAAGGCCGCGTGGGGGTATTTGTAGAGCATGCGCATGTAGGCATGGCTCGGCACGCCATCGACGAAAAAGTACAGTTCCTTGACGTCTTCGCCGTGGTTGCCCTCGGCGTTGTTCAGGCCGAACAGGCGCTCCTTGATGATTGCGTCGTGCTCGTTCCACAGCGCCAGGCCCAGGCACCAGCGCTGGGCCTTGTCGCTGAAGCCCGCCAGGCCATCTTCGCCCCAGCGGTAGGCGCGGCTGCGGGCATGTTCGTGGGGGAAGTAGCGCCAGGCGTCGCCGTCGGCACTGTAGTCTTCGCGCACCGTGCCCCATTGCCGCTCGCTCAGGTAGGGGCCCCAGTCACGCCAGCGCTCGGCGTCGTCCCTGGCCAGGCGCTGGCCTTCAATCGTTTCCAGAATGTTCGTCGCAGGCTGTGCCGTCATCGAGTCTTCCGTCGCGTTCCGAGGTGACGGCCAGTGTAGAGCCCTTCGGCGATGAGATGCACGTGAAGCTGACTACATGCAGCTCATTCATTTGCAGAATGAAGTCCAGAGGAATCTTCGTTTGCAAGGCGCCAGCAGGCCCAACAAAATCAGGCAACCGTGCTTTTTACCTCTGTAGCCGCCAGGAATTTTTCTATGCCCACCGTCCGCCCTGTCAGCCCTGACGAGATTCGCAAAGGCTTCTCCAAGGCCATGTCCGACATGTACCGCGATGAAGTGCCGCTGTATGGCGCACTGATGGAACTGGTGGCCGAAACCAACGCCCGCGTACTGGAAACCGACCCCGGGCTGGCGCACCAACTGCAGCGCACCGGGGAAATCCAGCGCCTGGACATGGAGCGCCACGGCGCCATCCGCCTGGGCACCGCCGAAGAGTTGGCGACCATCAGCCGCCTGTTTGCGGTGATGGGCATGCAGCCGGTGGGCTATTACGACCTCACGCCGGCCGGGGTTCCGGTGCATTCCACGGCCTTTCGTGCCGTGCATGAAAGCGCGCTGCAAGCCAGCCCGTTCCGGGTGTTCACCTCCCTGCTGCGCCTGGAACTGATCGAAAACCCTGAACTGCGAGCCTTCGCCCAGTCGGCCCTGGCCAAGCGTTCGATCTTCACCCCGCGCGCCCTTGAGCTGATCCAGCAGGCGCAAGCCGATGGCGGCCTCGACGCGGCCCATGCCGAAGAGTTTATCCAGCAGGCCCTGGAAACCTTCCGCTGGCACCACACCGCCACCGTCACCGCCGCGCAATACCAGCAACTGAGCGACCAGCACCGGTTGATCGCCGACGTCGTGGCGTTCAAGGGCCCGCACATCAACCACCTGACGCCGCGCACCCTGGACATCGACCAGGTGCAGGCCGCGATGCCCGGCAAAGGCATCACCCCCAAGGCCGTGATCGAAGGCCCGCCCCGCCGCCAGTGCCCGATCCTGCTGCGCCAGACCAGTTTCAAGGCCCTCGACGAGGCCATCGCCTTTACCGACGCTCAGGGCAGCCACAGCGCGCGCTTCGGCGAAATAGAACAACGCGGCGTGGCGCTCACTCCCAAGGGGCGGGCGCTGTATGACCAACTGCTGAATGCCGCGCGGGATGAACTGGGGGCGTTTCCAAATGAAGCCAACGCCGGGCGCTACACCGAACTGATGGAGCAGCACTTCCAGGCGTTCCCCGATAATTACCGGCAGATGCGTGAACAGAAACTGGCGTACTTCCGCTATTTCGTGACCGAGAAAGGTTTGGCCGCCCAGCACAAGGCCGCGACGCTGGACGAGCTGATCGCCGCCGGCCACGTGGACGTGGAGCCGTTGGTGTATGAAGATTTTCTGCCGGTGAGTGCGGCGGGGATTTTCCAGTCGAACCTGGGGGATGCCGCGCAGAGTCACTACGCCGCCAACGCCAACCAGGCCGAGTTCGAAAAGGCCCTGGGCCGATCGACGATCGATGAGTTGAAGTTGTACGGGGAAACCCAGCAGCGCTCGATTGACGAATGCACCCGCGCGCTGCTGGCTTGAAAAGAGAGTTCGCCCGGCCACAGCGCATTCCATGCGCCGTCTAAGAGCCCCAGTGCCGGGCGAACGGTTGGCATGATAGGCAGCGCCAAGGTCGCTGTCTTTCAGACAATTCTGAACAAATCTTCTACCTGGCCGCCGCTTTCTCCAGTTGCTCGACGATCTTGTCCTTGATCAACAGGCGTTTCTTCTTCAGCTTTTCCAACTCATCGTCGCTGCCACTGGAGGACTCAAGCTCCAGTACCTCCTTGTCGGCACTGTCGTATTGGTGCAGCAGCGAATCCAGGTAGTTGTCGCCCGCCCTGCGCTGTTGAATGTCTTCCTTGGTGAAAGTCAGGTCCTGATACAGGTCGTGTTTCACTGGCATGGAGTACCTCCGCAAGTTGATCAATGACTGAGTGCACCTTGAAGCTAGCCCATCTGGCGGGCTCTTGTCATGTTTGAGATCAACCTGTCGCGTTTGAGTCCCCGTTCGTCGCTGGGCAGACGATTTCATAAAACCTTTGGCCCACCCTGGCCTCCACTGTAGATCGTCACCCGATGGAGAACAGGTTCCATGAATCACGCTGCCAACGCTGTCGACACCCAGTGCATCAACACCATTCGCACCCTGGCCATGGACGCCGTGCAAAAGGCCAACTCCGGCCACCCCGGCACGCCCATGGGCCTGGCGCCCGTCGGCTACACCCTGTGGAGCCGCTTCCTGCGGTATCACCCCGAGCACCCCGACTGGCCCAACCGCGACCGTTTCGTGTTGTCGGTAGGCCATGCGTCGATGCTGTTGTATTCGCTGCTGCACCTGGCGGGCGTGGTGGAGATTGACGCACACGGTAAGCGCTCCGGCCAGCCGGCCATCAGCCTGGACGACATCAAGCAGTTCCGGCAGATGAGTTCGAAAACCCCCGGCCACCCCGAATACCGCATGACCACCGGCGTGGAAACCACCACCGGGCCACTCGGCCAGGGCTGCGCCAACAGCGTCGGCATGGCGATGGCCGAGCGTTGGCTGGCCAAGCGTTTCAACCATGACGACCAGGTGCTGTTCGACTACAACGTGTACACCCTGTGCGGCGACGGCGACATGATGGAAGGCATCAGCAGCGAGGCCGCCTCCATTGCCGGGCACTTGAAGCTGGATAACCTGTGCTGGATCTACGACAACAACACCATCAGCATCGAAGGCCACACCGAACTGGCCTTCAGCGAAGACGTGATCAAGCGTTTCCAGGCCTACGGCTGGCACACCCTGCACGTCACCGATGCGAATAACCTGCTGGCCCTGAGCGATGCCCTGAGCACGTTTCAGAAAAACACCGGGGCACCGACCCTGATCGTGGTCGACAGCGTGATTGGCTACGGCTCGCCCCACAAGCACAACACCGCTTCGGCCCATGGCGAACCCTTGGGCGAAGAAGAAATCCGCCTGACCAAAGCCGCCTACGGCTGGCCCGAAGACTCAAGCTTCCTGGTGCCGGATGAGGCGCGCACGGTCCTGCGGGATGCGCTGCTGGCGCGCAGCAAGCCGCTGTATGAACAATGGACGCAAACCCTGTCCCACCTGGAACAGTACGAGCCGGAACTGGCCGATGAACTGCGGCGCATGCGCGCGGGTGAAATGCCCGAGCATTGGCAGGACCCATTGCCAAGCTTTGCCAGCGATGCCAAGGGTGTCGCCAGCCGCGCAGCCGGTGGTGAGGTGTTGAACGCGTTTGCCCAACAGATCCCGTGGTTGCTGGGGGGCTCGGCCGATTTGTCGCCGTCCACCAAGACCAACCTGACCTTCGACGGCGCCGGGCGTTTCAGCGCCGAGAACTATGGCGGGCGCAACCTGCACTTCGGCATTCGTGAACATGCCATGGGCGCGATTGCCAACGGCATGGCGCTGTCGTACCTGCGGCCCTACACCTCGACGTTCCTGGTGTTCAGCGACTACATGAAACCGCCGATTCGCCTCGCGGCGATCATGGAGTTGCCAGTGGTGTTCGTGTTTACCCACGACTCGATTGGCGTCGGCGAAGACGGCCCCACTCACCAGCCCATCGAACACCTGACCCAACTGCGGGCCACGCCGGGCTTGCTGACCCTGCGCCCGGGGGATGCGAATGAAACCCTGGAAGCCTGGAAAATCGCCCTGGCCCAGACCCATCGGCCGACGTGTGTGGTGCTGTCGCGGCAAAACCTGCCGACCCTGGACCGCACGAAATACGCCGCCGCCTCGGGCACGTCCCGTGGTGCTTATGTGCTGGCCGGCGCCGAGAAGCCCCAGGTGATCCTGATCGCTACCGGCAGTGAGGTCAGCCTGGCCGTAGACGCCTATGAGCAGTTGAAATCCGAGGGCGTGGCGGCGCAAGTGGTGTCGATGCCGAGCTGGGAGTTGTTCGAAGAACAGGACCAGGCCTACCGCGACAGCGTACTGCCCCCAACGGTGAAAGCCCGGTTGGTGGTGGAACAGGCAGGCCCCCTGGGCTGGGATCGCTACGTGGGGCAGACCGGGGCGAAAGTGGTGATGAACAGCTTTGGCGCCTCGGCTCCGCTGTCCAAGTTGCAGACCAAGTTCGGCTTTACCCTGGAGAACGTGGTGAAACTGGCGAAAGAGCAAGTCAAGCTCAACGCCACGGGCTAGGCACAGGCACGAGGCGATGAAGGATCAGTAGAGGGAAGCGTGCAAGTTCTGGATAATGGCCGCCGCGTGACCGCACGCCCAGCCAAACGATACGGAAATCTTGCCCGATGAAATTACTGCCCCTTCTCGCCTCTGCCCTGCTGCTTCCGTCAATTGCCCATGCCGGCGATGCGGCGCTGGACGACACACTCAAGGCCTTCAGCCGGTGTGACGCCAGCTTCTTCTCAAGCCTCAAGGCCCACAGCGATGCCTGGAAAGCCTACGCACCGCTGCAGCAGGACAAGGATACCGCGTGGATTACCGTAGCCAACCGTGCCAGCCGTTCCGGTAACACGGTGGCCCTGCGTAACCTGCCCCCTGTCGCCGGGATGAAACTGCTGTCCTATTTCGACGAGAGCACCGACCTCGGCAACGTGGGCTACTACTTCTACTGGGGTTTCATGGTCGATGGCAGTCCGGACGACGTAGCCAAACGCCTCGGCCCGCTGCTTGAAAAACCCGCCCTTCTGAAGAAAATCGACACGGCTTACGTGCGCAGTGAACTGCGGTTTCGCGACAACTGGGTGAGCATCGAGCCGATGCCGGGCAGCGCCCCTGGCAAGTCGCGGGTAGAGCGCGTATTGCTGCTGGAACCGGAAGGCGCACAAACCCGCCTGAGCTGCTCGGTGCAAGGCGCCGTCGACGCCGCGCTGCTGGTGCAATTGCGTCCGGACATCCCGCCGGCCGAGTACCCGCAAACACGCCTGGAAAAGGCGATCGGCGATGTCCCCGTGCCGCAGGAACTGCTGAAGAAACTCGACTCGCCCCTGCTGGCGCCAAAATTCAAATCGTTGACCTACACCTACACGACACAACCGGTGGGAGCCACCAAGCGGGACTCGAAGTCGGTGGAGTACAAGGTCGAGAATGGCCTGCTGAACAAAACAGAGAACTACAGCAGCTTCCGGGTCGAACGGGTGACCAAGGCCGACCTGATCCAGCTGAAGGCGAAGATGATCGGCCTCGGCGATGACAGCGTGCTGCAAACCAGCGAAATGGAATTCAAGGCGCCCCAAAGCTGGAGCCCGGGCCAGACCCTCAGTGCACGACTGCTCATGAAGCATGTGCCGGCCAAGCCCGGCGACGAGCCCTTCAAGACTCAACTGGAATGCACCGTGGGCGAACGCATGCCTGCCCGCCAGGTATTCGCCTCGCTGCCGGGGGATGCCATCAAGCTTGCGTGTGTCCAGGGCGAAATCCGCACATCCCAGGTCTTTGTAGAAGACCTGGGCCTCGCCATTACGCTGGAGTCAACGTCCGGTGCCGACCATGACGTGTACGAAATCACCGCCCTGGAGGTGGTGCGCTGATCACTTGCCGCCGGTGACATCCAGGAAGGTGCCCGTGATGAAGGATGCCTCGGCGCCGGCCAGCCACAGGATCGCCCGCGCCACTTCTTCGGGCTGACCGCCCCGGCCCATGGGGATCGAATCCTTCACGCGGTCAACCCGCCCCGGCTCCCCGCCGCTGGCGTGGATGTCGGTGTAGATATGCCCGGGACGAATACAGTTGACGCGTATTCCCTCCCGGGCGACTTCCTTGGCAAACCCGATGGTAAAGGTCTCAAGCGCACCCTTCGACGCCGCGTAGTCGACGTATTCATTGGGGCTTCCGAGCCGGGCCGAGGCCGACGAGAGATTGATCACCGAGCCGCCGCGCCCCTCGTGACGGAACGACATACGCTTCACCGCTTGTTGGGCACACAGCATCGGACCGATCGCGTTGACCGCAAAAATCCGCTGCATCCGCTCGAACGCCAGGTCCTCTACCCGGGACTGCAAGGCGTTGATCCCTGCGTTGTTGACCAGCACATCGATGCGGCCGAATGCCCGGTCGATCGCGGCGAACAGTTGAATGACCTGCTCCGGGTCGGCGCTGTCGGCGCGCACGGCCAGCCCCCGGCGCCCCACCGCCTCGATATCCGCCACCACCCCAAGGGCAGCAGCCTCATCGGAAACGAAGCTGATCGCCACGTCATAACCTTGTGCGGCGGCCAGCCGCGCAGTGGCGGCACCTACGCCACGACTTCCACCCGTTATCAGAATCAGCGGTGCCTGCGAGACGGTATCCATTGAGCGAACCTTCATGTGGTGGGGAAAGCGTTACCTGGCCTCAGCCGATAAGGAAGGTGCCGGTGGCAATCACCACGCACGCCAGTACCTTTCGAACCGTCAATGTCTCGCCCAGGAAGAAATAACCGATCAGCGCCGCAAACAACACGCTGGTTTCACGCAGGGCCGACACCGCGCCCATGGGCGCGCCGGCCATGGCGTAGATGATGATTCCGTAGGCCAGGAGCGACACCAGCCCACCGGCGAAGGCCGTGAAAAACCCGGGCCGCAGGCTGAACAGACTTTTCGGCCCGCGCAGGCCGATATACACCGCCGGCATCAACACGCCCCACAAGGCGCACATCCACACGGTGTAGGCCATCGGGGCACCCGACAGGCGTGCGCCAATCCCATCCGTCACGCTGTAAGCGGCAATGAAACACCCGGTGCCCAAGGCGTAAGGCAGGCTGGGAACGGCCAGCCGGCGGCCCCTGAACGCCAGGGAAATGATGCCGCCCGATACCAGCGCAATGCCCAGCAATGAGCTGGCCGACACGCTCTCCCCGGCAAACACCGCGGCGCCAAGGGTGATCAGCACCGGCGAGGAGCCACGTGAAATCGGATAGGTTTGCCCCAGGTCGCCCACCTTGTAGCTGCGCACCAGGAACAGGTTATAGCCAACGTGCAGCACCGCCGACAGCACCACATAAAACCAGCTGGCCGGTGCCGGCGGCTCCAGGAACACCGCAACTGCGGCGCTGGCGATGGCCACCGCCAGGCACATGACCGTCATCGACCAGAGCCGGTCGGCGCCGCCACGCAGCAGCGCGTTCCAACTGGCATGCAGTAAGGCGGCGAAGAGAACCAGGAGAATGATGTGATAAGGCATGCGCCGATCTTAAGCAAAGTGGCGCGTTAAATGTAACAAAGTCTCCTCATTCAACAATGAGCATTTCCTCATGCTTTATTCATACGCCAACCCGGCGTTCACCGCCTCCTGCATCAGCCATTCACGAAAGCTGACGATGTGTGGCCGGGACTCGATGCCCTTGGGGCAGACAAAGTAATAGGCCACCGGCGACGGAAACGGCACGTCGAACAACTTGACCAGGCTGCCGTCCCGGAGCTCCGATTCCACATGCCCGCTGCGCGCCAACGCAATGCCCTGGCCGAGCAATGCGGCCTCGATCGTCATGTTGGTATCCGCAAACCTGACGCTCTCCTTGAGCGGCGAAATCCCCAGCCCGACGTGCTGGAACCAGACTTCCCATTTCGGCACCAGATCCGCGCCGTCCCGCGTCAACAAGGGATAGCGCAGCAGTTCCGCGGGCGTGCGCGGCATGCCAAAACGGTTTAACAAGTCAGGACTGGCCACCGGAAAAATCTGCTCCCGGAAGAGAAACTCCGAGTACAGGGCCGGGTAATTGCCATTGCCGAAGCGAATCGCCACATCCGCCTCCGCACTTGAGAAGTTGATGGCTTTGTCGCTGGAGTCCAGCGTGACCAGTATTTCAGGATGCCGCTGGGCCAGGCTCGGCAACCGTGGCAGCAGCCATTTCAGCGCGAAGGAATAAGTGGTGCTGACCTTGAGCCGAACCCGGCCCTTCTGCTCTCGCAGGTCTGCGAGTGTGGTCTCAAGGTTCATGAAGAACTCGCGCACGATCGGCGCCAGGGCCGCCCCGGCAGGCGTCAGGCTGAGGGACTTGCCCCGCTGGAACAGCTGCAATCCCCAGAGTGCTTCGAGATGCTTGAGCTGATGGCTGACGGCACTTTGGGTGACATGCAGCTCTTGCGAGGCCGAGGTAAAGGTGGCGTGCCGCGTCGCAACTTCAAAGGCACGCAATGTCGAGGTGGGTGGCAGGTCTTTCATGGCATCGCATCACCGCTTATGAACAGATGCTCATGATAGAACATCTATCCATTATGCGGTTGCCCTACAGCCCGCATAAAAACCAAGATTTTATCCACTGCATTTTCATACTTATTTCACATTCACTTATTTATAAAGCGGGCCTAAATAACGCAGCCCGTTCCACAGTTGTTAATTGAGTATCTAAATATGTCAGGCGCAACACAATCAGCAACAATCACATACATAGCCACACGTCATTTTCACGCCAATTGCTTTGTTAAAAATGAAACTCAAGGACAACTAAGAACAAGGATTTTTTACCCTCATACACACCCACTCTGAGTACGTGAATGATGAGTAAATCCGATATACCCAGCGAACTCCCAATGCCATTCAGCATAGTGCTTGTCAATTATAAAACGCCTGAAATCACCAAGATCTGCCTGGAGCTATTGCACCAGCATATTGACCCCCGCCGCACGCCTGTCTGGGTGGTCGACAACTATTCAGGCGATGAAAGCACCGAGTATTTGCGAACACTTGACTGGATCAACTTGATCGAGCGGACCACTTCCGAGCCCGAGCCGGGCCATATCGCCCATGGCAAAGCACTGGATAAGGTGCTGGAGCGCGTTGACACTGATTACTTATTGCTGATTCACACGGACACCTTCATTTTCGACAAGAACGTTTTTCCGATGATGCTGAACAAGTGCATCAACTATCCAGACGTCGCAGCAGTGGGTTGTGTAGAGCAACTCAATCGCGGCCCCACCAGAACGTTCTGGCGTTTCAGCTCGCGCCTGTTCAAGCATTATTTCCGACGCCTGAAAATTGCCCTGGGGCTACGTTCAAGAGAACCCAAGCCCTACCGGGAACTCTACCTGAAGAGCTTTTGCACCTTATGGAATTGCAAGCTCATCAAGCAACATGGCCTGCACTTTTCAATGGATGACCGTGTGCCCGGCTATACACTTCAAGATCGCATGACTGCACTCGGCTACAGCGTTGAAATGCTGCCGCCGCGCAAAATCTTCAGTTACCTGGATCACATCCAGGCCGGGACCGTTTCGGCGGCGGGTGGCTATGGCGCAACCCACAGGCGAACCAGGATGTATAACAACATTCTCAGGCGCCTTAACAAGGACGCCCTTGGTGCCTAGGCTTCGGCAACACGCGACCGGGGCCAGTCCGAGCGTGATCGAAGGCCTTCACAGCGCTTTATTTTCAGAATCGGAGCGGTAATGGCACCTATCACCCAAACGCTACCCATGACCCTTTCTCCAGCGCTCGACTTCGATCAGAAGGCGGCCAGCGAGCTAGGTACGTCATTGAGCAGTCTGTATGTGCAGGCCACGCCGTTTGCGCACATCGTCATCGATGATTTCCTGCAGGACGAGCTGATCGCGAGCATTTGCTCGCACTTCCCCGTTGAGCCAACCCATAACGAAACGCTGTATGAGCGCGGCTATAAAGGCCAGCGCAAACGTCAAATCAGCCCGAACGAATGTGATCCCTATTTAAAATCGGTGTTCAACGCTTTCAACTCGGCGCCCATGTTGCAGTTTCTGGAACATCTCACGGGCATCGACGGCTTGATACCCGACCCCTACTTCACCGGTGGCGGGCTGCATGAAACAAAAAGCGGCGGCTATCTGGGCGTGCACTCCGACTTCAGGCTCAACAAGAAACTCAATATTGAGCGCAGGCTGAATATCATCATTTACCTGAATGAAAACTGGCAGGAGGCCTATGGCGGCAACCTGGAGCTTTGGGATGCCGGGATGAAAACCTGCCTCAAGAAAGTGCTACCCGTGTACAACCGTTGTGTCATTTTCAATACAGACAAAGACAGCAATCACGGACACCCAGAACCGTTGACCACGCCGGAACACATCACGCGCAAATCCATAGCGCTGTATTACTACACTGCCTCGGCCGGGGCGATCGACCCGGCACAAAGAAACAAAACCCACTACAAACCCCGGCCAAAAGACCGTCTAAGCCTCAAGTACTACATCAACAAGCTTCTCAAGAAGAAAAACTAGCCAGGGTCGGCCTGGGTCGGGTATCCCCGACCTCCTGCCCCATCAACCCAACCGAAACCGCGCGGTGTTGTCACTCAACGCGCGGCTGCCTTTGCTCAAGGTGTCTGCGGCCTGGTTCACCGCCCGCGCGCCATCCAGCAAGCGCCCTGCGGCCTGGTCCACCTGCTGGATATTGCCGCTTACCTCGTCCGCCGTTGCCGCTTGCTCCTCCACCGCCGTGGCAATCTGCGCCAGGGTGTCGGTGACACTCTGCACTGCGCTGGCGATCTCGCCCAAGCGATGGCCCAGGCCGGTGACGGACTCGGCGTCGGTCACCGCCTGCTCACAGGCCGCGCCCATCAGCGTGACTGCCTGGCTCACTGTCGAGCGCAGACTGTCCACCGTCCCGGCGATCTGCGCCGTGGAGGCCTGGGTGCGTTGTGACAGGCTGCGCACTTCATCGGCCACCACCGCAAAACCCCGGCCCTGCTCGCCAGCCCGTGCGGCCTCGATGGCAGCGTTAAGCGCCAGCAAGTTAGTCTGCTCGGCAATCCCGCGAATGGTGTCGACCACCGACTGGATCTGCTGGCCCTGCTGGCTGACCCGCTCCAGTGCGTCGGAGGTGTCGCTCAAGCGCTGGTTGAGCTGTTGAATACTGGCGGTAGTGCGCTGGCTGTCGCGGCTGCTGTCCTCGGCAATCTGCCGGGTTTTCTGCGCGCTGCCGGAAGCCTGCTCGCAGCTTCTGGCGACGCCCATGGAGGTGGCGGCCAACTGCGTGGCGGCCGCGGCGATCTGGCTGATTTGCTGTTGCTGGTCTTCCACTTCGGTCAGCGTGCTGCCCGATTGCGAATTCAGCGTCAGCACCGCAGAGCCCAACTGCTGCGTCTCGTGGTTGACGCCCAACAGGCTTGCGCGCAATTGCACCACGGCCACGTTGAGCGCAGTGCTGATCGCCGCCAGTTCGTCGCGCCCTTCCACCGCCACCTCCACGCACAAATTGCCGTCACGCAGGGATTCGGCCAGGGTGGTGATGCCACTGGCACTGCGGCGGATCGACGCCTGCAGGCACACGAACAGGTACAAGGCCGCCAACGCCAACACACTGAACGTCACCGCCACCGGGATGAATTGCTTGAGGGAACTGTCGCGGTAGTAACCCAGGCGCGCATCCAGCGAGGTCAGCGACTGGTTACGCAGCGCCCCCAGGGTGCCGAGCATGCCATCCACACTGCGTTCGAAGGCGCTGGTGTCGAGCTTGATGGTGCCGCCGAACACGCCTTCGTCCAGGGCTTTGAGCTCGCTGTCCAGGCGTTGCAGGCTGTCGTCGTATTGCGCGATCCAGGGTTGCAGCCCCGGGTATTGTTTGGCCTTCAGCGATGCAGCGGCCTTGACCAACTGGTCCCGGGCATCGCCGATGCGCCCGCGCAGGTCGCGCATCTGCAAACGGCTTTGCAGGGTGAACTGGCCCGACGCGATGGAGGACTGGCCGACGCTTGCCATGCGCCCGATGCGTTCGATCAGGTCGGGGGTCTGCTGGGTGGATATCTGCATCAACAGGTAGGTTTCAAGCCACGGGTCGAGGATCAAACCGGCGTCCATGGTGATCTGTTCCCGCAGGGTTTGCATCGCGCTCAGGGCAGAGGTGAAGCGGTCGTAACCGTCCGGCCACCAGCCCACAGTACGCAGGGCCTGGGAGTCCATGCCAGTGACCGAGGCCTGCAACGCTTCGAAGCGCGCAACGGTGTCTGCGCTGGCGTTCTGGGCTTTCAGCGCCTCGCCCAGGGCCTGCACGCTTTGCAGGATCAGCGGGAAATTGCTGTCCACTGCGGTCATCGCGGCTTTGGCGGCGGGTGTCTGGTCGTGGAGGATGTCGGCAGCTTTCCAGCGCGCTGCCAGGTTGCGCTGGGCAGTGAGCTGGGCGTCCAGGGCATCCAGGGCCAGCAGTTCGCGCACGCCGGATTGCTCGTTTGAAATGACCGTCAGCTTGGTGCGGTACTCCTGCGCGATCATCCACAAGCTGCCCGCCAGGGGCAGCATGAACAGAAAAAACAGGATCTGGAACTTGCGCGCAAATCCGAAACGTCCGAGCAGGCGGATTCCCGGCGACAAGAGGCTTTGCATGTCCGACTACTCCTAGAACCACTCGCCTGAGCGGCGAATCAAGCTTTGAAATGACTGACGGCAAAATGCCATGTCATTGATTAAGCTGGCTCAAGCAAGAAACGGACCGCCGGGCAAAGGCCGCAGATCAGACGGGGCATCGCTGAACAATCTGCGAGGTGTGCGCGAAAATGGGGCAAAAGCACTCAGCAGCGGTGGCAGAACGGTAACCCTCTGTGGCGAGGGAGCTTGCTCCCGCGGGGGTGCGTAGCAGCCCCAAAATCCTGGGAGTGCTGCGCACTCCAGCGGGAGCAAGCTCCCTCGCCACAGGGTTAGTGTTTGCTGGGCAGGTGGGGTGAGTCAGGTTACTGGCTCACAAACTCCAGCACCCGCTCCAGCATCCGGTCACAGGCCTCAAGCTGCGCAACGCTGATGAACTCATCAGGCTTGTGCCCCTGCTCCATGCTGCCCGGTCCGCATACCACGGTGGGAATCCCCGCCTGGTTAAACAACCCGCCTTCGCTGCCGAACGCCACCGTGCCGTATTCCCGGGAGCCACAGAAACCGGCGACCCACTCGGCCGCCTGGCTTTGCGCCGCGGTCGACAACCCCGGGTAACTCGACAGCTCGCTGAAGTGAATCGCGCACTGCGCACTCACGGCCTGCATCGCGGGCAATAAAGTGTGCTCGGCATAACCGCGCAGCCGGTCCGCGACCTGCCAGGGATCCTGCGCCGGCAGCGAGCGCACTTCAAAATCGAAACTGCAGTGCTGCGGCACGATATTCAGCGCCTTGCCACCCGCAATCATGCCGGTCTGCACCGTGGAAAACGGCGGATCAAAACTCCGGTCGTGGTGTTGCGGCGCCTTGAGTTCTTCACCGAGCCGGCCCAGTTCGATGATCAATTGCGCAGCATATTCGATGGCGTTCACCCCCGACGGCGCATACGCCGAATGGCACGCCGCGCCGTGCACCTCGCAGCGCATCGCCAACTTGCCCTTGTGGCCCAGCACCGGCTTGAGTTCGGTGGGTTCGCCGATCACGCACAGCAGCGGTTTGACCGGGTTCGCGTGGAAGGCTTCGATCAGCGAACGCACGCCCAGGCAGCCCACCTCTTCATCGTAAGACAGCGCGATATGCACCGGCATGCGCAGCGCTGCCTGTACCAGCGCCGGCACGCTGGCCAGCACACAGGCGATGTAGCCTTTCATGTCGGCGGTGCCACGGCCGTACAACTTGCCGTCCTTCTCGGTCAGCTCGAACGGTGCAACGCTCCAGCGCTGGCCGTCCACGGGCACCACGTCGGTGTGGCCCGACAGCACGATGCCCGGCACGTCCGCCGGGCCGATGGTCGCCAACAGATTGGCCTTGCTCTTTTGCTCGTTGAACAACAACTCGCAGCTCACGCCGTGGTGCTGCAGGTAGTTGCGCACGAAGTCGATCAGCGCCAGGTTGGATTCTCGGCTGGTGGTGTCGAAGCTGACCAGTTGCGCCAGCAGCTCGCGGCTGCGGTTCATCGCGCATCCCCCGGCACGCCGTAACCCGGGGCGCTTTGCGGGTTGATGGCGCGGTCGATGTAGTCCTGCATTTGCCCGCGATAGGCCTGCCAGAGTTGGTCGAGGGCGCCGATCGGGTCTGTGTCGGCCCAGTCCACCCGCAGGTTGACGATGGGCCACAGGTGATCGCCGACCACCACCAGCGCGGCCGAATGCACCGGCCCCGCCTCGCCGCCCCCGGCCACACCCGCCTGCATGGCGGCGAGCAGTCGGTCGGCGAGGTGCCCTGGCGCGTCTTCAAAGGCGCGCACCATGGCCTCGATCACGCCGGTATTGGCCAGCATATTTCCCGCGGCCACGCACTGCTCACCGCTGACCGCATGATGAATGCCCAGGGTGTGTACGCCGCTGAAATGCGCGGTTTTGCCGGCACTGTCAATGGCGGTCGCCTGGCGATACTCACTGTGGCTTTGCGGGGTAAGCACCGCAGCCAGTGCATCACCGGGTGCCATGCCTTCAGCCAGCAGGTCCAGGGCTTGCGGGCCGAGCGCCGGCAAGGTGATGTTCTGCGACGCCACCGCACCCACGCCCGGGCGCAACCAGGGGCAACGGGCGCCCACGGCAATGCTCGACGAGCTGATAGCGATACCCAGCTGGCCGGTTTCGGCACAGCGGGCGACAACCGAAAAGGTCATGGGGAATCCTGCCTCTGAGGGGTCAAGTCAATCGAGCAACGAAGGGTCCGCGTCGATCATCAGTTGCTTCATTTCTTCAAAATGCCGTTGCGAGAAATCCGTGATGCCTTCCCAGCCCCGTGCAGTTTTTTCCGCCACCTCGTCAGACAGTACCCGCAGCGGTTGGCCGGTGGACCACGCCGTGACGAGGATCTGGCAGGCGCGCTCCAGGGTCCAGATATCGTCGAATGCCTCGCCGATGGAGGTGGCCGTGACCATCACCCCATGGTTGCCCATCAGCAAGCGGCTCTTGCCGTCCAACAACCCGGCCAGGCGCTCGCCTTCGGCCTCGGTGTCGGCCATGCCACCGTACAATTCATCTACCGCCACGCGATTGAAATAGCGCGCGGTGTTCTGGTCGATCGGCGGGACATGCGGCCTGGCCAGGCAGGCGACGGCCGTGGTGTACACCGGGTGCAGGTGCAGCACGGCGCGGGTTTGTGGCAACAAGCGGTGGATCTGCCCGTGGATCGACCAGGCGGTGGCATCCACGTCCGGGTGATCGGCGCCGCAGGCGTCGTCGGCGTTCAACAGCAGCAGGTCACTGGCGCGGATGCGCGAGAAGTGCTTCCACTTCGGGTTGAGCAGAAACTGTTTGCCGTCGGCCGACACCGCCGCGCTGAAATGGTTGGCCACTGCCTCGTGCATGCCCAGGTGCGCAACGATGCGGAAGGTGGCGGCCAGGTCGATGCGGGTTTGCTCTTCAAGTGATAACGCCATATTGCTTTCTCCGCAGGGCGATTAGATGGCGAGGGGTTTATTGTGGTGAGGGAGCTTGCTGTGGCGAGGGAGCTTGCTCCCGCTGGACTGCGCAGCAGTCCCATTCGCTTGGATAACGCGAGGGGGCCGCTTCGCGGCCCAGCGGGAGCAAGCTCCCTCGCCACAGCAAGCCCCTTCACCGCAAGCTCCCTCTCCACAAGCTCCCTCGCCACAGGTTCGGTGCGTTCCTTTAAGTGAGCACTCTTGTGATCAGGACTTCGGCATCAGCTCGGCGATGTCGGCATCGGTGGGCGCCTGGAAGTTGTATTTCTTGAGCAAGGCCGCGTATTCAGGGGTTGCGCTGAATTTCTTGATGCCTTCGATCAAGGCATTCTTGACCTCGTCATTGCCTTTCTTCACGCCAAAACCGTTCAGCACCGGGTAGATCAGGGTCTCGGAAGAAATCACCACGCGCCCGCCAAGTTTTTCCACCGCACCACGGGCCACCGCGGCGTCGGTGATCTGTGCTTCAACGGCATGGGCCAGCAACGCCTGGGTGGTTTGCGGGTCGGTGCTGTACTCGCTGATTGCGATCGGCTTCAGGCCTTTCTTCACGCAGTACTCATCCGACAGTTTGTGCATCTGCGCCAGCCAGGACGTGGCGCCCATGGAGCCGATCTTGTGGCCGCAGAACTCTTCCGGGGTCTTGGGCTGGAAGTCGCTGCCCTTGAGGGTGAGGATCGATTCACCGCTTTTGAGGTAGGGAATCATGTCGATGACCTTGACCCGCTCGGCGGTGATGTACATCGACGAGTTGGTCACGTCGAAGCGCCCGGCCTGCAAGCCGGTGATCAGGTTGGGGAAGCGTGTGTCGAGGGTTTCGACGGTGCGGCCCATGGTCTTGGCCAGGCCGTCCATGAACTCGATATCGAAGCCGGCGGGCTTGTTGTTGTCCATGTATTCATAGGGGAAGAAGGTCACGTCGGAACCGGCGACAATTTTCCCGTCTTTCTGGAAAGCCGCAGCCGCCAACGACGTCATTGCAACCGCAGCGCCCAGCAGGCACACGGCAATTGGGCGAGCAATCATGTGAAACGCTGTCATGGTAATTCCCTGCAAGGTGAGAAGAAGGTTAGGCAGTGACTGAGTCCTGGCCGGCCTGTTGCACAAAGAAAGAGGCGCCACGGGGTTTCTGCGGCAAGCGCAGGTGGTTTTCCGTGGAACGCACCAGGCCACTTTCTTCACCGGCCACCATCAGGCCGGCGTGTGCGCTGGGCAGCGGGTTTTCGCCGAATGGCAGCGCGTCTTCAGCGGCGTAGACGCTGATGAACAGGGTGCGCGGCAGTTCGGTCTCGTTAGGGCTTGAAGCATGCAAAAGACGGGTGTGCATGAAGCACACGGAGCCCGCCGGGCCATAACAGGCCACCGGGTTGCGGCACAGGTCGTCAACCACCGAGTCTTCCACCGAGCCGGTGAAACGCTGCTCGTGCCAGTGGGACCACAGCGGCCCTTTGTGGCTGCCGGGGATCACATTCAGCGGGCCATTTTGCGGCGTGACTTCGCTGACCATCAGCAAGGCCGTGACGATGTCGTCATTGCTGTGGGGCGTGAACAGGAAGTCCTGGTGCCACTTCACCTGCGTGGCGGTGTGGGGCAATTTCGAGTTGATCTTGCTGTGATGAAAGCGCGCGCCGCCGCCCCCGATCAGTTGCGCGGAGATCGCCGCCATCCGCGATTGCAGCGCCACGCGCTGGTACGCCGGCGAAATTTCGGTGGGCGAACTCACCCGGCGCAGCGAAGGATGATCCGGGCGATGGTCGCCTTCCAGGTCGAACCGCGCACGGCCATCCACCGTTTCACCAAAGCCCTGGTCGTGGCTGCGGCTGGCTTCTACCCACTGGTCGAAGTCGTGTTGCAACGCGGCCACTTCTTCAGGCGACAGCACGTCTTGCACCACCAGAAAACCGTCCCGGTGAAACTGTTCAATTTGCGCTTGCTCGATCATGTTGTTGCTCTCTTGTCGCTCGAACGTTAAGGGGGTCACGCCAGCGAGACGTCCTTGAGGAACGCCTCCACACGTGGATTTTCACCGCTGCGCAATGCGTGCGGCGTGTCATCGCACACCACCCGGCCCTTCTCCATGAACACGATCCGGTCGGAGACCTTGAACGCGAAATTCATCTCATGGGTGACGATCACCATGGTGATGCCCTCCTGGGCCAGGGCTTCGATGACTTGCAGGACTTCGTTGACTTTTTCCGGGTCGAGGGCCGAGGTAGGCTCGTCGAACAGCATGATTTGCGGGCGCATCATCAGGGCACGGGCAATGGCCACGCGCTGCTGCTGGCCACCGGAAAGCTGGTGCGGATACTTCCAGGCGTGGTCGAGCATCCCGACCTTGTGCAGCAGCGCGTAAGCCTGCTGCTTCAGCTCTTCGACGCTGCCGAGGCCGTGGTACTTCGGCGCCATCAACAGGTTGTCGAGCACGCTCAGATGCGGGAACAGGTTGAAGCTCTGGAACACCATGCCGATGTTCAGGCGATGCTCGGCGTGCTCCACGTACTGCGGCTTTTGCGCACCGACTTTGTTCAGGTGAATGAAGGGTTGGCCATTGATTTTGATCTCGCCGTTATCCAGTTGCTCAAGGCCGTTGAGCAGGCGAATCAGGGTGGTTTTGCCGGAGCCCGAAGGCCCGATCACCGACACCACTTCACCGGGCTGGATCTGCAGGTTGACCGAGCCCAGCACCTCCACCTCGTTGTAGGCCTTGTGCAGCCGGCTGGCTTGCAGTGCCGGGCCGTCGGTGCTGGCAGGACGTTGCAAGGCGACACGTTGTTGAGTCGCCAGGGCCAGCACTTCTGCATCGGGCACCCGGGAAACGTTGCGCTGGTTGACGTCGAGAAAACGCTCCAGCCGTTTCAACAGGAAGTCGAACACCGTGACGATGAACACGTAGAAGAACGCCACCGCCGCCATCGTCTCGATCACGAGGAAGTTCTGCGAATACAGGCGCTGGCCGACCATCAGGATCTCGGTGAGCGAGATCACCGACACCAATGAGGTGAGCTTGACGATGGAGATGTATTCGTTGGCCAGCGACGGCAGCGCCACCCGCAATGCCTGGGGAATTACCACCCGCCACTGGATCCCGAAAAACCTCAGCCCCAGCGCCCGGGCGGCTTCGCCCTGCCCTTTGGGAATCGACAGCAAACCGCCTCGGTGAATCTCCGCCACATAGGCGGTTTCGCAAATCACCAGGGCCAGCAGGCCGGCCCAGAACGGGTCCGCCAGAATCACTGACGTGGCGGGAATCGCTTGCGGCAGGTTGTAGATGAAGATCAGCAGCACCAGCAGCGGCAGGCTGCGGAACAACCAGATATAGCCGCGCGCCGGCAGGCTGATCAGCGCATGTTTGGATTGCTTGGCCAGGGCCAGCAGGAACCCCAGCGCGATACTCAACACCCATGTCAACGAACTGAGCTGGATGACCGTCCATGTCGCCCGCCAGAACTCGGCATCGGCCAGCAAACCAAACATGTAATTCCAGTTGAAAGTCATCGTCACTGTGCTCGACAAAAAAATGAAAATGCCCACCGAATGCTCAACGTGAAGGTCGAACCCTGATCTGCACCGATGGACTGAGAGTCGTGGGAGGAGGCACTTGGGGTCAATTCGTAAAAGCCGGCCTATTGGGTAGGGAGAACCTACGCAGCGTCACCGTTCCCTGGGTGACGACCGGGCTGTTAAAACAGCCCGTCTCGTATTGGTGCGACACCGCGTGCGCAATGCAGCCAGCGCCATCTTTTGGTGCAATGCGAACACAACCCTCTGTAGGAGCTGGCTTGCCTGCGATGGCATCGCCTCAGTGTATCTGCAAGACCCAGGTGCCCGCATCGCAGGCAAGCCAGCTCCTACAGGACTGTGCGCACCGCATGAGCATCAAAAAAGCTCGGAGCCGCCATGCCCGGGATGTACTGGTCTGAAACAAACATGCGGCAACGCTCGGCAAACGCCGACACCACGCGGGACAATTGGGTGTTGCTCGCCGTGGCATAGCCCAGTTGCATGGGCCGGTGCGGGCCGGACAAGCGCAGGCGGATCAAGCGCTTGCCATCCTGGGAAAGGTTGGCCTTGGGCCGGGCATTCGCGAACGAATAACCGATGCCATTGGCGACCATCGAGCGCACGGTTTCAAGGTTGCTGGAACGCATGATGATGTTCGGGGTGGTGCCGGCCTGCATAAAGAAGCTGAGGAAATATTCCCGGCTCCACGGCGTGTCCAGCAGCACCACGGGGTAATCCTCAAGGTCGAGCATGCTCACCGCCGACAGGCTTGCCAGCGGGTGGTACTCACCCACCATCACATACGGCGGCAGTTGCGCCAGCGGCTGGAAGTCGATGTCGTCACTGGTGACCAGGTCGTAGGTCAGGGCGATATCGATCTCGGCGCTGCGCAGTTTTTCCAGCATTTCCTCGTGGTTGCCCTCCACTTGCGTGAGGCGCACACCCGGAAACGCCCGGCCAAAACCAAACACCAGCTCGGGGGTGATCATCGGTGCCAGCCATTCGAGGCAACCCACCCGCAACGGGCCGCGCACGCTGTTCAGCGACTCGGAGGCGATGGTGTAGAGGTTGGTCATCTGCTCCAGGATCAGCTTGGCCTCTTGCATCACCTGGCGCCCAACCGCCGTGAGGGAAATGCCCTGGGCGTGGTGCCGCACAAACAGCTGGATGCCCAGCTCGGCCTCCATATGGGTGATCGCCGCCGAGATCGACGGCGACGACACATGAATGCGTTCAGACGCGGCACTGATGCTGCCTGCCTCACCGGAAGCCACGAAATATTCCAGTTGGCGCTGGGTAATACGACTGAGCATCACGCCTCCACATCATCAATAAGCTGACGCCAAACGGGCGTCGACGGCCTTGACGGTGACGTTGCATGGTTCATGCCGGATGCTGTTTTGGCCTGACGCTGACGCCGGGGTATGGCGCTTCGGTTTTGCCTAAGCATTACCTCGCGCAAATGCTGGTTTCGCGTGCACGGGCTGAATGTGAAGCTGGATTTATTCCGCTCCCCAAGAGTTGCCAGCAATGCCCACCCATACCCGTATTCGCATGTTCAACACCAAGCAGACTTACCCCAACCAGGCGCTGGACAACGACCTGTGCCAGGCCGTGCGTGCCGGCAACACCATTTATGTGCGTGGCCAGATCGGTACTGATTTCGCGGGCAACCTGGTCGGCCTCGGCGACCCGCGGGCCCAAGCCGAGCAGGCGATGAAAAACGTCAAGCAACTGCTGGAAGAAGCCGGTTCCGACCTGTCGCACATCGTGAAAACCACCACCTACCTGATCGACCCGCGCTATCGCGAGCCGGTGTACCAGGAGGTTGGCAAATGGCTCAAGGGCGTGTTCCCGATATCCACCGGCCTGGTGATTTCGGGGCTGGGGCAGCCGGAGTGGCTGATGGAAATCGACGTGATCGCCGTGGTGCCGGATGACTGGAACCCTGGCCAGCAAATCTGACGACCTGGAGTTTCTCATGCCGCGCACCGTGTATTTCCTCAACGGCCCCAACGCCAACCTGTACGGGCTGGACAAGAACGGCACCTACGGCAGCGAGAGTTTCGCCAGCATCGAAGCCCGCTGCCAGCGCCACGCCACGGAGCTGGGCCTGACCCTGGAGTTTCGCCAGAGCAACCACGAAGGCGTGCTGGTGGACTGGATTCAGGAAGCCCGGCTCAACGCCCACGCGGTGATCATCAACGCCGCGGGCCTGACCTACAGCTCGGTGCCGATCCTCGATGCGCTGCTGGCGTTCGACGGCCCGATCATCGAAGCCCACATGAGCAACATCTGGAAGCGCGAGGCTTTCCGGCATCACTCCTATGTATCCAAAGCCGCCACCGGCGTGATCGCGGGCCTCGGCGCGCTGGGTTATCGCCTGGCCCTGACGGCGGTGGCCGAGCTGCTGGAGGCCGATTGAAGGGCTTTGGTTTTGCCTAACCTCTACGTTCAAAAAGCAGAATTTCCGGCTGGCCGGCGCTTGATCACACTGGCCCCTGTCGATGGTCGCTTATCTTTAGGAAGCTCACATGTCAGTTGAAACAATCAACACCCTGGTGGTCGGCGCAGGCCAGGCGGGAGTCGCCATGAGCGAGCATCTGTCACTCATGGGCGTGCCGCACATCGTGCTGGAACGCAGCCGCATCGCCGAGCGCTGGCGGTCGGAGCGCTGGGATTCCCTGGTCGCCAATGGCCCGGCCTGGCATGACCGTTTTCCGGGGATGAAATTCGAGGGCATTTCCCCCGAGAGCTTCCCGCCGAAAGAGCGCATGGCGGCGTATTTCGAAGACTATGTGAACATGCTCAAGGCGCCGGTTCGCACCGGGGTTGAAGTCCAGCAAGTGGAACGCCACGTGGGTCGGCCCGGGTTCAAGGTGACCACGTCGGCCGGGGTGATCGAGGCTGACAATGTGGTTGCCGCGACCGGGCCGTTTCAACGGCCGTCGATCCCGAACCTGGTGCCCGAACACGCCAAGGTGCAACAGCTTCATTCCTCTGCGTACAAGAACCCTGGCCAGCTCGCCGAAGGGGCGGTACTGGTCGTGGGCGCCGGTGCATCCGGTTCGCAAATAGCCGAGGAACTGCAAAAGGCCGGCAAGACGGTGTACCTCTCGGTGGGCGAACACTATCGCCCTCCTCGCTCGTATCGTGGCCGCGACTACTGCTGGTGGCTGGGCGCCCTGGGTTTGTGGGACGAGGTCAAAATCCAGCCGAAGAAGAAGCACGTGGCGTTTGCCGTCAGTGGCTATGAAGGCGGCAAGACCGTCGACTTCCGCCGCCTGGCGCACCTGGGCATCACGCTGGTGGGCGTCACCCGCGCGTGGGATGACGGCGTGATGGAGTTTGAACCCGGCCTGGCGGCCAACGTGGCCGAAGGTGACCGTGCCTACTTTGACGTGCTGCGGGATGCCGACGCCTATATCGAGCAGAACGGCCTGCCATTTGAGTTTGAGCCTCAAGCGTGGGAACTGCTGCCGGACCCGCAGTGCCTGGTGAACCCGATCCTGAGCCTGGACCTGGCCGAAGCCGGCGTGACCACCATTCTGTGGGCCACCGGTTTCAGCTTCGATTTCAGCTGGCTGAAGGTGAATGCGTTTGACGAGAAAGGCGAGCCTTTCCACAAGCGAGGGATCTCGGCCCAGAGCGGGATTTACTTCCTGGGTTTGCCGAACCTGGTGAACCGAGCGTCTTCGTTCATCTACGGGGTTTGGCACGATGCGAAGTACGTGGCCGACCATATCGTCTTGCAGAATGACTACAGGGCCTATCGCAAACCCTGACGCACTGGCGCGGCCCCGGCAATCCCGGCAGACTGCCCGCAACGAAGCATGGCGGGGAACAACAGGATGGATCGGCTGGCGGCGATGGAAACCTATGTCTACGTGGTAGAGACCGGTTCGTTTTCTGCGGCGGCCAGGCGCCTGGACGTCGGGCAACCCGCCATTTCAAAAACCATCGCACAGCTTGAAGACCATCTGGGCGTGCGCCTGCTGATCCGCTCGACCCGCGGGTTGACGCCCACCGAGGCCGGCACGCTGTTTTTCGAGCACGCCAAAAAGGTCATCGAAGGCGCAGATGAAGCCGAGCTCGCCGCACGCGGATCGGCGGCCGGGCTGACCGGCACCCTGCGGATTTCGGCGGCGACCACCTTCGCCCGCCTGCACGTTCTTCCACACCTTGGCGCGTTCCTGGAGCAGCACCCGCTGCTGGAGGTCGACGTGCGCCTGGACGACCGTTCGATGAACCTGATTGAAGAAGGGATCGACGTCGCCTTGCGCATGGGCGACCTCAGTGATTCGAATCTGACGGCGAGAAAAATCAGCCAGTGCCGGCGGTTGGTGATGGCCACGCCGGCATATTTCCAACGCTGCGGCATGCCCCAATCCCCCGCCGACCTGGCCGATCACGAGGCCGTGATCTATACGCTGGGCGGCGGTGGCACCTCATGGGTCTTCAAGAAAGACGGCACCGAGCAACCCGCCACCCTCGCCGGCCGTATACGGGTGAGCGCGGCCGAGGGTGTGCGCACGGCGGTGTTGTCGGGCTACAGCCTCACCGTCTCGTCAGAATGGATGTTCACCCCTGAGCTGGCGAGTGGCGAGGTGGTAGCGGTGCTGGGAGACTGGGCGCTGCCGGAGCTGGACCTGTGGGCGATCTTCCCCACCGGGCGCATGGCAAGCGCCAAGGCCCGGGCGTTTGTCGGCTTTGTCGAGCAGTTGATGGAAAACCGTTAACCCTGCAGCGCGGGAAGCAACTCGGCAGGGTCCGGGCGGCGGGTGTAGTCCGGGTTGACCTCGGCGTAAGTGATCACGCCGTCCTGGCCGATCACGAAACGCGCCGGCATGGGCAACACCCAATCCGGGTTGTTGTTGAAGGCCGGCAGGTCGTTGCCGAACGACTTGTACAGGTCCACCAGGTAGTCTGGCAATTTGAAACGTAGGCCGAAGGCATCGGCCACCTCGCTCAGGGTGTCGGACAGAATCGGGAAGCTCAGCTTGTTCTCGCGCACCGACTTGCGGCTGTTCACCTTGTTCTGCGGAGAAATCGCCACCAGGCTTGCCCCCAGCTCACGGAAGGCCGGCAAGGCTTGTTCCAGGGCTTGCAGCTCCATGTTGCAGTACGGGCACCAAACGCCGCGGTAGAAGGTGATGACCAGCGGGCCCTTGGCCAACAAGTCCACCGAGGAAACCGGGTTGCCGTCCGGGTCGTTGAGCTTGAAGGCCGGGGCTTTGTCGCCGACCTTCAGCGCGCGTTCGGCCTGGCCGGTGGCGATCAGTTCGTCGGTGGCGCGTTTCATCACAACGTGCACCTGGGGCGGCGCGTTATAGGGTGGTTTGCCGGCTACGAAGTCCGCTTTGAAGGCATCGAGTTTTGCTTGAAGAGTCATGTTCGGTTCCTGGCATTGGGGCGGTTGACCGCCCGGATTTAATCGCCAGACCAGCATTGCTGTTTACAGGGTGCGGTAGTAGAGAGGCTGAAAGCATAGGAGCTATTCTTCCCAGGAATGCTCCCCCTGTGGTGAGGTTGCCTGGCTCAGTGCACCCGGATCAACCGCTTGATCGTCGGCTGAACAATCGTCCTGAACGTCTCGGGAGCCCCGAATGCACGGGCGGCCAACATGGCCCCATGCACCGTCGCCATCAAGGCCATCGCTTCGACAGCCGGCTCGCCCGCAACGTGAAACTGCCGGGTGGCCTGCCCCTTCTCGATAACGGAGGTCAGCCAGGTGGTCAGGTCCTCAAAGTGCCCGCGAACCTCGTCCGCGATCTCACTGGGGATCATCGGGAGTTCGGCTGCCAGCATCGCGCAAATACAGAATGAAGACGTGCCGTCGAGAATGCAGCTGGACCAATAATCGACATAGGCATTGATCTCTGCCAGCGGATCGCCGAGCTGTTGTGCCAGGTGGGCCATGCCTTCCCGTGCTTCTTCCCGATAGCGAATGACGACGTTACGCACCAGTTCGGCCTTGCTTGGAAAGTGGTGATGGATACTCGCCTTGCTGATGCCGACCCGCTGCGAAATATCGGCGTAGCTGAAACTGTTGTAGCCACCCGCGGCAAGCAGCAATCGGGCGTGTGCCACGATTTCGGCGGCCTTGGGGGAAAGTTGTTCACTCATGACACGAATCCATCAACAAATAGCAATTGGAACACCGCAAAACGGGCTCATGAAAATCAAACCTACTGGTTGGTCAGCAGCCCGTCAACGGCGTGGTCCATCAATTTCTATGCACGTGCCATTTCGCTGTTTCGCGCATGAATCCGCCAGCACTGCGCGGCAAAACCGATAGCGAACAGAGCGAGAAAAACCAGCAACGTGCCCAGCACGGCTGGCGAGCCAGGGCCGTCGGCCAATGGGTGGGCGGCCGGTAGCCGGGTCAGGGTTTCGTTGACGCCGGGCACCAGCGACAGGAAAAAACTGAACGACAGCCCGAAGGTCGACAGGTACGGGCGAAGCCTGCCCAGGAAGGCCACCCGCCGCACAAACACGCCGCCAAAAGCCGCGAGCAGGATCACGATGCCGAACGCATGCCCGGGGTTCAAACCGCCCGTGCTGGAGACTCCAAAAGAAGTGATAACCGCCAGTGTCAATCCGGCCAGGTAGACCTTGCCGGAGCGTGTCAGCGTGTCGATTTTCAGATAGCGGGCGAAGCTGTAGAGGCCCGCAACAACGGGGACCAAACTGATCAGCGTATGGATCGCGCCAAGGGATGAAATGGGATGAGTCATGGGTAGTAGCTCTCTCAAGACGGGAACGGATCGGCACCACAGTGGAGCCAGAAGGTGGCACATCGCGGACCTAAACCTACTAGTTGGTAGGGTAGCTGTCAAGCAACCATGGGCCATAGAGTTTGATGGGCGTCCCTCTGCAGGCCACTATGAAATGAGCCACCGAATCGACAGCGAATTGCAGGATGTTAAGTTCACCGGCGGTGTTAAGCGTTTGCCATGAATGCACTGTCGGTTTTTCGCGAGATGCGAAGCACTTGGCGGGCCACATCGTTTGCAGAATGAGTGCTTGGCCCGTAGCAATTCGTGAGGCGCCTTGCTCCGTTGCCTACAGTTACGTCAGAATCCGCCGGCTTGTGCGCTTGAGGATGGGTCTCTAAGGTTGCTCGGTCGCTGAAAACTCAGTGATCGGGTTTAGTAGCCCGAAGTATTCTAGGCAATGTGCATAAGCATCATCTGTCGGACGTCTTTGTCTGTGCTTAATGGTGGCTGTGTGCAGGGCGCCCTCGGGCGCGCCGGTTTTGTCTGGAATATCCGGTCTACTAACCTGCACACAGCTGCCACCTTTCGTTTAGTAGCGATAAGGCGGTGGCCAAAATGGAGCATCCAGACAATGTTCAAGGTTACCCCTAATCCTCCGGGAACTTGCGATCCAAAACTCCACCAGGCCGCCCAGCGCGCCATGGATCACTACCTCAATCCCAGTTCAAAACCCGCCCCAACGCCCTCAGCCCTGTTCAGCGTCGCCGCCGACGCCAGCAGCGAAAGCCTGATCACCAATAGTTACGAAACTTTCTCCTCCGTGAGTGCCTTGCTGCTTGATCTGTCTGAAGAACTGACAGGGAAAGACCGGGATGTGGCGTTGGCTATTCATCAGCTCAGTGAGCTAGGGATATTGTTGATGGGCAAACTCATCGACCGTGAGGTGCCTTGTAGCTAAACCTGACGAGCTACCCGTTTCGCATATCCATTACTCGCCGAGTCGTCATAGCTATAAGCAGCGACCCGGCGATTTGGGTAACCATGGAACGGGATGCGGCATAAACCATTTGCTTTCGACTGCCGTGTGATTTAATAGCCAGAACTCACAAAAGCACACAAGGAACGTTATTTTGAGCAATATCGATCTTGGAACGACATATGAAAAGATGTACATATACGAAGAAGAGATAAAAAACAATATATCCATAAAAACACAACTGATATTTACAGCAATATTCATACTTGTTTCTACAGCTGTCTATCTTGCTCGTTTTTTAGATTTCTCTTCAAAACCAGAAATAGCCTACATAATCTCGGCACTTGTCTTTTTTGTAGCCGCCATTTCAGTAATATCCATTTACTTCAACTTCAAAGCCTTCAGCGGTTCTGAGTTCAACAGAATGCCATACGCCGAAAAAGTCAAGGAATACTACGACGAGCAGATCCATTACAACATCGAAGTTGACAAATATAACTCTCAAGTTGAACAAGGGGAAATACTTCCATTAATAGATCCCAAAAAAGAAACGGAAGATTTCATATGTAAAACGTACGTTAGTTGCGCAACACATAACGCCGTCGCCAATGAACAGCGGTCACGATGGGTCTTTAAGTCTTTGCTGGCATTTCTTATCGCCTGCATTCCCTTGGCCATAGCCAGCTTGTTATTTGTTATATTTGATATGGATACATCTTCCCCCCGGAAAAACCTTGCTATTAAAGACAGCTTTGTCGGTGGCGAAATAGCCTCTTTAAAAAATCAACTTGCAAGAACTTCAAATAATGACACCATTGCAGACCTGGAAAAAAGAACTATAATCCTGGAAACGATCCTTCTGGAACAAGGGGCAAGTCAATTGAGCGACTCTAAAAAACCAACTGGCAATGAGCAACAGCCTAAGCCAGAAGCACCGGTCAAACCGAGTCCTCCACCTTTGCGAACGGGGCTCGAAGACTTTTTAGGTGGCGGATCAAATGGGAGTCAGAAATGAAAAGTGATAATGACCACTCTAAACCTATGACGGCTAGACCAACACCCCCTAAAAAACCAACCGAGCCGGTTGTACGTCGCATCGTTAACGAAAAAGTCATTAACAGTAGAGAAATAGCTCTGGCAGATCGCTGATAGCAGACCAAAACATAATAGGGCAGACCACACTAACTAAGCCATGACGTAGGCTTTTTATATAGTCGTGGTCACCCCTCGTTTTCGCAGTGAATTGAACTTTTTAGTTAAGCGAAAAAGACCACTCTCTCCCTCGCAAATCGTGCCCAGCGAGCGTTCTCTGAGCGGGCCTGTTACGCGCGCGTCTCTACTGAAACATCTCCGGACCGCAACCCTCACAAGATTCCTGCAAATGTAGGGGTCACCTCCCCTCATATGCCGAAAACAACTGCATTTCCCAACATTGCGCAGGGTGCCGCCCGGCATTTCGCCAACCCATAATGAACCGACAACAATAAAGGGGCTCACCCCGGGGCGCGTAAGCCATGTACAAAGACCATATCGTCAAGACCCGCATGACTGACAGCGCCGCCTTCATGGGCGCAATCGCCGTTGTGATCTTCATCATCACGCTGGCCTGCGGGGTGGGTGACGGCCGTCTTTCCCATTTGATGGGCCCCATCGTTCTCGACCTGAAGGCACCACTGGCGCGCGACATTGCAGTGGGCGGCACGTTCACCATAACGGTGGTGCTGAACCTGTTCATCCTCGGCCGCTTTCCCTTGCGCGCACAGATCATCACGGTGTGGTGCGAGTTGCTGGTGCTGTTCCTGCTGTTCTTCGACACCTTCAACCTCTCCTACAGTTTCATCGCGACCAAGATCGGTTTCATGATCACCCAAGGGGTGTTCACCACCGTCTATGTGTCGGCGATCTCCATTGCGATCGCATTCGTCCTGGCCTTGCTGGGCGCCACCGCGCGCTTGTCTTCCAACGGTTTCGCGATTGCGATTGCCAGCTTCTACACCTCGTTTTTCCGCGGTGTTCCGCTGCTGATCCAGATCTATCTGATTTACCTGGGCATCCCTCAGCTGGGTTATGTGGTCGGCGCTGTTCCGGCCGGCATCCTGGCGCTCTCGCTGTGTTATGGCGCCTACATGACGGAGATCTTCCGTGCGGGCATCAGCAGCATTTCCCGCGGCCAGTGGGAAGCCTCGCGGGCGATTGGCCTGAACCCTTTCCAGACCATGACCCGGGTGATTCTTCCGCAGTCCATGCGCCTGATCATTCCGCCAACCGGCAACCAGTTCATCTCGATGCTCAAGGACAGTTCGCTGGTGTCGGTGATCGGGGTCTGGGAGTTGATGTTCCTGGCGCGAACCCAGGGACGCGCCGAGTTCCGGCACCTGGAAATGCTCATCACCGCCGCCGTGCTGTATTGGCTGCTGTCGATCGTGCTGGAAACCGTCCAGGCCCGCCTGGAAAAACACTTCAACCGCGCCCATCGCTGAACCAGGAGCATGACGATGAATCAGCCCTCAGTAGCCCCTGCCCCGTATCCCGCGATTTCGATCCAGGACATGCACAAATGGTATGGCGATTTTTATGTGCTCAAGGGGATCGACCTGCACATTGCCAGCGGTGAAATCGTGGTGGTGTGCGGGCCGTCGGGTTCCGGCAAATCCACGTTGATTCGCTGCCTGAACCTGCTGGAAGACTTCCAGAAAGGCCACGTTTTTATCGAAGGCACCGAGTTGACCCGCAATGCCGCCTGCGTGGCCGGCATACGACGCCAGGTGGGCATGGTGTTCCAGCAGTTCAACCTGTTCCCGCACATGACGGTGCTGGAGAACCTCATGGTGGGCCCTCGCCTGGTGAGCAAACTCAGCGAGCTGCAGGCCCGCGAGCTGGCCCATGAATACCTGGAGCGGGTGCGTATCGGCAACCAGGCCGACAAATACCCCAGCCAGCTCTCGGGCGGCCAGCAGCAGCGCGTGGCCATTGCCCGCGCCCTGTGCATGCGCCCGCGCATCATGCTGTTCGACGAACCCACGTCCGCCCTCGACCCCGAGATGGTCAAGGAGGTGTTGGACGTGATGGGCGAACTGGCCCAGGACGGCATCACCATGGTCTGCGTCACCCACGAGATGGGCTTCGCCCGACGGGTTGCCGACCGGATCATCTTCATGGACCAGGGCTGCATCATCGAGCAGGCCAAGCCCACCGAGTTTTTTGACAACCCCCAGCACGAACGTGCCCGGGAATTCCTGTCGCAGATTCTCAGCCACTGAGAAGCACCGTCGGACATCGACCAAAACAACAAAAAACCGTACTCACGATATCTGGAGGCTTACCCATGATCTCGCTCACTCGCTTAGTCGCAGCAGCCACTGTCGCCACCGCCCTCGCCGGCCTTACAGGCGCAGCCTGGGCGGGCTCGACCCTCGACCGTATCCATGAAACCAAGGTGATCAAAGTGGCCACCTCTGCCAACTGGCCACCGCAATCGTTCCTCGGGCCGGACAATAAACTGCAAGGGTTTGATATCGATGTCGCCAGCGAGATCGCCAAACGCCTGGGCAGCAAAGTCGACTTCGTGACGCCCGAGTACGGGATCATCACCGCGGGCCGCTGGTCGAGCCGCTGGGACTTGTCGGTGGGCTCCATGACGCCCACCACCGAGCGCACTCGGGTGCTCGACTTTCCCGCCATCTACTACTACACGCCGTATGTATTCGCGGTGCACAAGGACGCAGCCGGGACCAAGCTGGCGAACCTGAACGGCAAGATCATCGGCGTCGAAGCCGGTACCACTTCCGAGGACTACATCAACCGTCGCCTGAAGATCGACGCCGCCGATGTGCCGCCGTTCACTTACGACGTCACACCCGGCGAGGTTCGCACCTACGGCGACAGCATGGGCCCGCTGGATGACCTGCGCATGGGTAACGGGGTGCGGCTGAATGCAACCCTGTCCGCCCTGCCCACCATCGTCGCGGCCGTCAAGAATGGCTACCCCATCGTCCGGGTGGAAGGCAAACCGGCCTACTACGAACCCCTGGCCATCGCCGTGGACAAGGGCGATGAAGCCTTCAACAGCGCGCTGACCAAGATCGTCGCCGAGATGAAAACCGACGGCACGCTCAAGCAACTGTCTGAAAAATGGTACGGCGCCGACCTCACCCAGGTGCAATAAAAACCCCACAGGCCCTACAGGCGCCCGTCCTCGACGCGGCGCGCTGTACGCCTGCGCCGCAAAAAAAAGGACGACGGACTTCATGTACACCTACAACAACAATTACTACACCGCCACGATGCGCGACACCACCGAACGCGCGGCGCTGTGCGGCAACGCCCAGGCCGATGTCTGTGTGATCGGCGCCGGGCTGGCGGGGCTGAGCACGGCGTGGGAACTGGTCTCGCGGGGGCAGTCCGTGGTGCTGCTGGACGCCGGCCGTGTGGCTTGGGGCGCGTCGGGGCGTAACGGCGGGTTCGTGCTGCAAGGCTGGTCCGAAGGCTTGTCCTCCATCGAGCGGCGCTGCGGTAAACCCACGGCTGCCGCGCTGTTCAAGCTGTCCCTTGAAGGGGTCGACATCGTACGGGGCATGATCGCCCACCATCGATTCCCCGGCTGCACGCCCACCCCCGGAAAGCTGAGCGTGGTGCGCTACGAAGACGGCGAGAACCTGCAACGCCTGCGCGACAAAATGGCGGCGGATTTCGACGTTCACCTCGACTACCTGGACCGCCAGGCGGTGCGTGAAAAGCTCAAGACCGAGCGCTATTTTCAGGCACTGCGCGACAACCACGGCTTTCACTTCCACCCGTTGAACTATTGCCTGGGCCTGGCCCAACTGATCGAACACAGCGGTGGCAGAATCCATGAGCGCTCGCCCATGGTCCGCGTCGAAAGCCGCAACGGGCGACACCGGGTGTTCACCGACCAGGGCAGCGTCGATTGCGCCCATGTGGTGTATTGCTGCGGCGGCTACGGCGGGCCTGAGTTCGGCAAGCTGCGCCGCGCCTTCCTGCCCATCGCAACCTATGCGGTGCTGACCGAGCCTCTGGGTGATCGCCTGGCAGAGGCGGTGTGTACCACCGAGGCCGTGGGCGATAACCGCCGGGCCTCGGACTATTACCGCATCGTCGAGGGCGACCGGCTGCTGTGGGGCGGTCGCATTACCACCCGCAACCTGCAGGATGAAAAGCGCCTGGGCCAGCTGCTGACCCAAGACATCCTCGACGTGTATCCGCAATTGCGCGGCATCAAGATCGACAAAGCCTGGTCCGGGCTGATGGGCTATGCACGGCACAAAATGCCGCACATCGGGCCGCTCGGGCCGGGCTTGTGGACATGTACATCATTTGGTGGCCATGGTATGAACACCGCGCCGATTGGTGCACGGGTGATCGCCGAAGCGATCTGCGGCGAAACCGATCGCTACCGTCTGTTCGATGCCTACGGCCTGGAATGGAACGGCGGCCCCCTGGGCCCGGCGGCGGCACAAACGGTTTACGCAGGCCTGAAGATGATGGACCTGTTTCAGGAAAGGCGTTCACAACACCGAGCGACTCATAAGAACTGAAACCCAGCGAGGTCAATGACATGCCCATGGATACGCAGAATCCCGGTCCACTGTTCAACCTCACCGACAAGGACCGGCAATTGCTTGGCCTGCTGCAAGCCAACGCACGCGAGCCCACCGCGTCCTTGGCGCGCAAGCTCGGGGTCTCGCGCTCTGCGGTGCAGGAGCGCATTACCCGCCTGGAAAAGGCCGGCGTCATCACCGGCTACAGCGTGCGCATCGACCAGGACCGGCTGCAGCAGACGGTTACCTGTTTCACCATGACCTCCTGCACCAACAAGAGCTACACCGATGTGATGACCTCGCTGCGCAAGATGGACGCGGTGCAGGCCGTGTATGCGGTCTCGGGTGAGTCCGACTTCATCATTCACCTCGCCACCGCCACCCTGAGCGAACTCAACGCCGAGCTCACCCGCATCAATATGATCAAGGGCGTGGCGCACACCGCGTCCCATATCGTGATGGAAACCAAGTTCAGCCGAAAATTGACGGTGTGATCGCCAGCCTTTGGGGGGCCGCGCAGACCTCAAGCAGCCTCTTCCCACGATTCCCCAAGTCATTTCTTGCAAAAGAATCCGTCTCGCTTCAATATTCAAAGCAATAACTTGCTTAATTAATCCAGGCCTGACGCTTATGCCATTCGCCGGGTTCCACCGCGAACGCATTACAAGGAATCGTTGATGCACACCCAAGACAGCAGTTGGGGCGAGTTGCTCCGCGGCAAGAATGCCACCCGTTCCCTCGCCCTCTCAGGTGGCATCGCGCTCTATGCCACCAACACCTACATCGCTACCACCATCCTGCCGTCGGTGGTCGCGGAAATCGGCGGCCTGGAGCTCTATGCCTGGAGCACCACACTGTACGTGGTGGCCTCGATCCTCGGTTCGGCCCTCACCTCCAAGCTCTTGCAGCACACCGGCCCACGGCGGGCATATGCCGTGGCCACGCTGGTGTTCATGGTTGGCGTGCTGATCTGCGCACTGGCGCCGAGCATGCCGGTGATGCTCGCGGGGCGCTTCATCCAGGGCCTGGGCGGCGGGGTCTTGCTGGCCTTGTGTTATTCGATGATCCAGCTGGTGTTCGAAGAGCGTCTGTGGCCGCGTGCAATGGCGCTGGTGTCAGGCATGTGGGGCGTCGCGACGCTGGTCGGACCGGCGGTGGGTGGCGTGTTCGCCGAGATGGACGCCTGGCGTCTGGCCTTTGGCGCGATGGTGCCGGTGAGCCTGGCGTACATGGTGCTCACCAGCCGTGCGTTGCCACCACGGGACACCACCGAGGCCGCCACCGCCCGCTTGCCGGTGCCGCAACTGGTGCTGCTGGCCGGCGCGGTGCTGGCCGTGTGTGCGGGCAGCGTTTCGTCGCTGCCGGGCTGGAACCTGCTGGGTATCGCCACCTGTGCGGTGCTGGTGTGGCTGTTGATCCGCAAGGAATCCAAGGCCACGGTTCGTCTTTTGCCCAGGGATGCGTTGAGGTTCAGCACGCCCCTCTGCGCCCTGTATGCGACCACGTGCTTGTTGGTGATCGGCATGAGCAGCGAGATTTTCATGCCGTATTTCCTGCAGCACCTGCACGGCCAGTCACCGTTGATTGCCGGTTACATGGCGGCGCTGATGGCGGCGGGCTGGACCGTCTCGGAAATCCTCAGCTCCGGCTGGACGGGCCGTGGTCCACATCGCGCCATCGTCGCAGGGCCGCTGTTTATCGTGGCCGGACTGATCATGCTGGCCATTACCACACCCATCGCCAGTCAGGGCGAATGGACACTTCTGGCCCCTATCTGCCTCGGGCTGTTCCTGGTGGGTTTTGGCATCGGCCTGGGCTGGCCGCACCTGCTGACGCGCATCCTGCAGGTGGCGTCGGAGCAGGACAAGGACACGGCGGCTTCGTCGATCACCACCCTGCAACTGTTCGCCATGGCCATGGGCGCGGCACTGGCGGGGGTGATCTCGAACATGGCGGGCATCAATGATGTGGCGAGCAATACCGGGGTCGCCAACGCGGCACGCTGGCTGTTCGCGCTGTTTACCCTGGCCCCGGTGTTGGCCCTGGTGATGGCGCTGCGGGCCACGCGGACGAAGGCGATCGACGGCGCACACCTGGATCTTGGTATTGCCCAACCCGCCCCCATAACTACCGTTGTATCCAACAACGGGAAGCACAGACCATGACCAACCCGACCGAAACCGCCCTCCTCGCCGGCGGCTGCTTCTGGGGCATGCAAGACCTGTTGCGCCGCTACCCCGGCGTGCTGCACACGCGGGTCGGCTACACCGGTGGTGATGTACCGAATGCCACTTACCGTAACCATGGCAACCATGCCGAAGCCATCGAAATTGTCTTCGACCCGGCGGTGATCACTTACCGGCAGATCCTCGAGTTCTTTTTCCAGATTCACGACCCGAGCACGCCCAACCGCCAGGGCAATGACCTGGGCCCAAGCTATCGTTCGGCGATTTATTACCTGAGTGAACAGCAACGTGATGTGGCCGAAGACACTGCGGCGGATGTGGATGCCTCAAAGCTGTGGCCAGGCCGTGTGGTGACCGAGATCGAACCGGCGGGGCCGTTCTGGGAAGCGGAACCGGAGCATCAGGATTACCTGGAGCGGATTCCCAACGGTTACACCTGCCACTTCATCCGGCCGAACTGGAAGCTGCCAAAACGCGGTTAAACATGTGGGAGCGGGCTTGCCCGCGAAAGCGGTGGGTCAGTAAAAAATTTGCTGACTGACACACCGCTTTCGCGAGCAAGCCCGCTCCCACACTTCCCCATCAGCGCATCTGCAGAATGATCGGGCTGCTGCTCGCCGGGCCCGTATGCTCGCGCAACTTGCCCACCGCCTTCGCATCCACGGCACCACCCTGATTGCCCCAGGTGCCGCGCACAAACGTCAGCACTTCAGCAATCTCCTGGTCCGACAACTGCTCCCTGAACGCCGGCATGCGATAAGCGTCCGCCACATTGGCTGCCACCACGCGCTGCGAGCCATTCAAGGTGATGTTGATCGCCGAGGCAGTCTCCTTGGCCAACGCAGAGGTAGCACCCGCCAGCGGCGGCATCCAGTCCGGTTGCCCTTTGCCTTCCAGCCCGTGGCACGAGGCGCAGCGGGTCACATAGGTATGGGCGCCCGGCGCCTCCAGGCGTTCTGCAGCCGACACCGCCTGATACTGCCAGGCCGGCCCATCACGCTCCTTGTCCCCCGGCAACGACCGGAGATACCGCGCAATCGCCGCCAGGTCATCGTCGCTCATGAACTGCGTGGAGTTGTTGAACGCCTCGGTCATCGAGCCATAAACCACCGCATGTTTATTGCGACCGGTCTTCAGGAACTGCACCACTTCCGGCTCGCTCCAGCGCCCCAGGCCGGTGTTGGGATCGTCCCGCAGGCTCGGCGCGTACCAGCCATCCAGCAAGGCCCCGGCGAGGAACGGCTTGCCGCCTTCATCCAGCGCCTTCTCGTTAAAGGCCAGGCCCCGTGGCGTGTGGCAACTGCCGCAATGCCCCGGCCCCTGCACGATGTAGGCGCCACGGTTCCACAGCTCATCCTTGCCAGCCTTGGCTACGTACGGCTTGCCATCGGTAAACACGCCATTCCACAGCGCGATCGGCCAACGCATATTCATGGGCCACGGGATCGAGCTCTTGATATTCGCCTGCCGCACCGGCGCCACGCCCTTCATGAAGAACGCGTACAAGGCGCGCACATCATCGTCGCTGAGCTTGGCGTAGGACGGATACGGCATCGCCGGATACAGCCGGCGTCCACCCGGCGCGACGCCGTGGCGCACTGCACGGTCGAAGTCGGCGAGGCTGTAGGTGCCGATGCCGGTTTCCGGGTCCGGCGTGACGTTGGTGGCATGGATCGCCCCCAGCGGCGTGGCCATCTCCAGGCCTCCGGCAAAGGGCGCGCCGTTGGGCACGCTGTGGCAAGCCACACAGTCACTGACCCGGGCGACATACTCGCCTCGGGCGACCAGTGCAGGGTCTGTGGCAACAGGCTCGCTCGCCAGCGGCGAAGCAGGCTCGCGGGTGACATACCAGGCCAGCAGGCCTGCGGCGACCAGGCACAGCAGCGCCAGCCAGCCAACGGTTCTTGCGAATCGGCGGTTGTTCATAAGTGCTCAGGCCCCGGTCAGGTGAAGGAATGGCGGCTTAACGGCATGCTGCGCACGCGCTGCCCCGTCAACGCCGCTACGGCGTTGGCCACGGCGGGCGCTACGGCGGGCAACGGCGGTTCGCCAATGCCGCCCATTTTTTCCCCGCTCTCGATCACGCGCACATGCACCCGCGCCATCCGCGAAGGCGGCAGCACCGGGTACAAATCGTAGTTACGCGCCCGAGGCAAGCCGTCCACATACACCGCTTCCTCCAACAGCACCTGGGACAAGCCCAGCGACACCGCCCCATTCACCTGCGCCTCGACGATCGCCGGGTTGACGATGCTGCCTGGGTCGATGGCCTGCCAGATGTCATGCACCTTGACCTGCCCGTTCTCGATCGACACCTCGGCAATCACCGCCGTCTGCGTGCCGAACGGCGAGGCCATCGCCACCCCGCGCGCGCGCTTGCTGCCGTCTTCGGCGACAAACGGGCCGCGCTTCCAGCCACCCGACAACTCACCCACCGCCTTCAGCAGTGTGGTCAGCCGCTGGTTATCCCGCAGCAGATGCAGGCGCAACTCGAACGGGTCTTTGCCGCCCTTGTCCGCCAGCTCATCCAGGAACGACTCGTAGAAAAAGTCATTCAGCGAGTTACCCACCGACCGCCAATAGCCCAGCATCACCGGGCCCTTCACATAGATCTGCGCGATGCGCTTGTTGGGAATCGCATAAGACTTCCCGGACAACCCCTCCAGCGCCGTCGGGTCAATCTTCTCGCCCTGTTTGCCCGACAAGGCCTCGGTCGGCCCCTCGGTGGCACTTACCGCTTCAATCGCCACCGGCCAGCCGTCAGCGTCCAGCGCCCCACGGAAATTCACCGCCGCCACCGGGCGCAGCACGTCCCGCAGGAATTCTTCTTCACGGCTCCAGATCATCTTCACCGGACGCCCGACCGCCTTGGCCAACTCTATGGCCTGCGGGTATGGGCTGGCCGAGTCATACAGGAAGTGCCGGCCGAAAAACCCGCCCAGCAGCGGCGAATGCAGGGTAATCCGCTCCGGGGCCAGGCCGGTGCGCTTGGCGATATCGGCCAGGAACATATCCTGTGCCTGGTTCGGCAACCAGATCTCCAGCGAACCATCAGCATTGAAGCTCGCCAGCGCCGAAGGCGGCTCCAACTGGGCATGGTGCAGATACTGGTTGTGGTACGTGGCCTCGACCTTGGTCTTGGCATTGGCCAGCGTGCCGGCCACATCGCCCTCGTTCTCATCATCCCGGGCCGGGCCGGTTTCCGCGGCGAGGCGCTTGAAGTGTTCGTCGCTGGAAAAATCCTTCGGCATCCCGCGCAGCTTCGAATCAGCCGTGGGCTCCAGCCAGTCGACCTGAATCGACTCCACCGCACGCTTGGCATGCCACCAACGCTCAGCCACCACCGCCACCGCACCGGGCAGGCGATGCACCGAGTGCACCCCCGGCATGGCCTTCACCTGGTCCTCGTTGCGCAGGCTACCCACCGTCATGCCCAACCGGGGCGCATGCTGCACCGCCGCGTGGAGCATGCCGTCCACCTTCATATCAATGCTGTACAGCGCCTTGCCGGTGGACTTGTCATACGCATCCAGACGCTTCACCGGCTTGCCGATCCAGCGGAACTGGCTTGGGTCGCGCAGCTTCACGCTGGCCACGTCCGGCACCGGCAGGTCCATCGCCCGCCCGGCCAGCTCGCCATAGGTGAGGGACCGCCCGGAGGCCGCGTGCACCACCTTGCCCGGCTCGGTCGACAATTCGCCCACCGGCACTTTCAGCGCCTGCGCCCCGGCCTCCAGCAACATCGCCCGGGCCAGCGCTCCCAGCCGGCGCATGGTCGGGTAACTCATGCGCACCGACATGCTGCCGCCGGTGATACGCATGCCATTCTCCATCACCACAAAGGCTTCGCCGGGCGGCGCGCACTCAACCAGGAACGTGGCCGGGTCGGCGTCCAACTCCTCGCCGACAATCTGCGCCATCGCCGTGAACGTGCCCTGGCCGCCTTCGATAAACGGGCTGAGCAAGCGAATGGTGTTGTCGGGGCGGATCTCCAGAAAGGCCGGCACCTGCGTACCGCGCTCACCGGCGGCGGCAGCAGTGGCCGCCTGCACGCGGCCAGAACCCAGGGGCAGGCCAAAGCCGATCACCAGCGCGCCCACGGCGGTGCTGGCCAGGAAACGACGGCGCGACAGGTTGACCGGGTCAGTCAAGCCCGCGACCAAGGGCAGAGCAGTGGGATCGATGCGAACGTTCATCAGGCCTCTCCCTTCTGCGCAAGGTCATGCACCGCCGCATGAATGGCGTTGTAGGTGCCGCAACGGCAGAGATTGACCATCGCGGCCTCAATCTGCGCATCGCTCGGCTTGGGGGTGTGCTTGAGCAGCGCCGTGGCCGCCATCACCTGGCCGGACTGGCAATAGCCGCACTGGGCGACCTGGTACTCGACCCAGGTGGCGACGACTCGCTTGCCCACATCATCCGACTCGATGGCCTCGATGGTGGTGATCTCCCGGCCAACCACGCCGGAGACGGGCGTGACGCAGGAACGCACCACATTGCCGTCCACAAGCACGGAACACGCACCGCACTGCGCCAGGCCGCAGCCGTATTTGGTGCCGGTCATGCCCAGGTTGTCGCGGATGACCCAGAGCAGAGGCGTGTCGGGTTCGGCGTCGACTTGGTGGGTCTGCTGGTTAATTCGTAATTCCATGGCTCACCCGCTGATCATCGGTTGGTTTTGCATTTTTTTTAGTGTTTCAGGCGGCAAGGCCGGGCTTCGCCGCTGGGCATCGTTGGCCCGTTTGGTTCGAACGCACGTAGTTTGAGTAGTGTAGAGGGATCCTCGGTTGACTCTAGACCGTCGGTCAACGGGTTGCTATGCGGGGAAGGAAAGGTCGGAGGATTAGGCAAGTATTCGACAGGATTGCACCACAAAGGCGGAATTGGCCTGCGTCACCTGTCACCCTCACGCCGGGTGGTGTTCCACCAGGAAGTCGATAAATGCCCTGACTCGCGCGGGCATCGACGCGCCGCCGACGAACACCGCGTGAATCGGTTCCGCGTCTCCGGGGTTGTACGCCTCAAGCAGCGGCACCAGATGACCGTGCTCCAGGTCGTCTGCCACGCTGAACGCGCCAATGCGTGCAATGCCCGCGCCCAGCCTGGCGAACTGGGAAAGCGCCTCGCCACTGTTGCCCTCGATCGTACCGGCCACTTTCAGCGAAAAATCGCGCCCATCCAGGCGAAACGGCCAATCGGGCGTTGCCCGGCGGAAGTTGAAACGCAGGCAGTTGTGGTTGAGTAAATCCTGTGGCACACGTGGCGTGCCGTGGCGCGCCAGGTAGTCCGGGGAGGCGACGATGACCTGCCCGGTGGAACCGATATGGCGAGCGGTCAAGGGACTGTCGGCCAACGGGCCAAAGCGAATCGCAACGTCCGCTTGCCCGCCCAGGATATCCACCACCTCATCCCCCAGCCGCAAATCAACCACGATGGCGGGATAACGTGCGCTGAACGCGGCAATCAGCGGCACGATCAACAGCCGCCCGTGTGCAAGCGCGGCGCTGACCCTCAACCGCCCCCGTGGCGCGCCCTGGTCGGTAATCGCGTCCTCGACTTCCGCCATGTCCGCCAGGATCCGCCGTGCGCCGCGCAGGTACGCCTCGCCTTCGGCGGTGAGCGTGATCGCCCGAGTGGTGCGAAGCAGCAGGCGGGTGCCTATTCGCCGCTCGGTGCGGGTGATGATCCGGCTGATGGAAGACGGCGTAAGGCCCAGGACCCGAGCCGCACCCGACAGGCTGCCCTGCTCCGCCACCCTGGCGAACACCTCCATCTCCCCCGAACGCCCACCTATGTCCATTTGTGCACTCCACGCAAAGCTGTAGTTCCCTGCCAATGGCTACTGCTGGAAAAGGCGTGATTGTAGCATTTGACACAAAGATGAGGAGTCACCCATGCGTATCAATCCACCCCTTGTAGCACTGTCCATCGGCGCCTTCGGTATCGGGGTCACCGAGTTTGCCCCCATGGGCATGTTGCCCGGTATCGCCGCCGACCTCGGCGTCTCGATTCCTGCGGCCGGGCTGCTGGTCAGCGCCTATGCCATGGGCGTGCTGATCGGCGCCCCGATCATGACCCTCGCTACGGCCAGGGTTGCACGCCGCTATCTGTTGGTCGGCCTGATGGCCATCTTCACCCTGGGCAATCTGCTGTCCGCCCTGGCCACTGATTACCAGACCTTGATGGTCGCAAGGCTGGTGACATCGCTGAATCACGGTGCATTCTTCGGCATCGGCTCGATCGTGGCCGCCAGTGTGGTAGCACCGGACAAACGCGCGGGGGCCGTTGCCGCAATGTTTCTCGGGCTGACCCTGGCCACCATTGGCGGCGTGCCGCTGGCCACCTGGTTTGGCGAGAACTTCGGTTGGCGCACGGCGTTCTGGGGCATCAGCGGGCTCGGTGCATTCGTGATGGTTGCCTTGTGGTGGGCGCTGCCGAATACGCCAGCCCCCAAAGGTGGAAGCCTGATGGCCGAAATCCGCGTACTGGGCCGCGGGCAGGTACTGGCAGCGCTGGCGTTGACCGTGGTGGGGTCCAGCGCCATGTTCACGGTGTTCACCTATATCGCCCCGATCCTGCGGGATGTCACCCATGCCTCCACCAACTTCGTCACCGGGATGCTCGTGCTTTTCGGGATCGGCTTGACCCTGGGTAACGTTTGGGGCGGCAGGTCTGCCGACCGCTCGGTGGACCGCACCTTGATCACCTCGCTCGTGGTGCTGATCGCCGTGCTGCTGGCCTTCTCTGTACTCATGCAATGGCCGCTGCCGGCCGCCTTGTCGATCCTGCTGTGGGGGGCCGCCAGTTTTGCGTTGGTGCCGCCCTTGCAGATGCGCGTGATGGAAGCCGCCAAAGATGCGCCCAACCTGGCCTCCGCAATGAACATCGGTGCGTTCAATTTCGGTAATGCCATTGGCGCGGCGCTGGGCGGAGCGGTGATCAATGCAGGGCTGGGCTACCCGGCCATTTCGCTGGCCGGCGCGATAATGGCGGCCCTGGGCTTGCTGATGGTACTGGGCCTCGGTTGGCGCTCTCGGCGGGTGGGTTCACGCACCTGCAGGGAGCCGGCGCAAGCATGACGAACATGGCGCCTCGATTGCGCCAATGAGTATCCCACCCCTGAAAAGCCCCGAATGTCGGGGCTTTTTGCATTTCCGCGAGCAGCACTCATCACAATAATAATTCTCCCCAGTGACTTTCATTATGAAATCCACTGTGCAATATTACTCTCGTAATATTTAGCAACAGATCCCGGAGAGCCTCATGAAGAAAGCCAGCTTCCAGCCCATGCCCTGCCCGGTCGCCCGTGCCCTGGAGCACATCGGCGATGGCTGGAGCCTGTTGATCCTGCGGGATGCGTTCTACGGGCTGCGCCGTTTCGATGAATTCCTCCAGAGCCTCGGGATCGCCTCGAACACCCTGACCCGCCGCCTCAACACCCTGGTGGCCAACGGGTTGCTGGAGCGACGCCCCTACCAGGACAACCCGCCCCGCCACGAGTACCACCTCACCGAAGCCGGCCGGGACTTGCGCCAGGTGATTCTCACGCTGATGGCCTGGGGTGCGCGGCATGCCGAGGGATCGCCCAAGGTGTTTCTCGCCGATGAGGCCACCGGGCGCCCGGTGGAACTCGCGTTGATGGACGCCAACACCGGCAAGCCCATCACCCGCGAAGGCCACCGCGTGCATGTCGCCGCCGACGCCGAACCGTTGAGCCTGTGGCGCGCGCGAGCCGGTCGGGCCTACGCCGCGAAAGATCAATTGGTCAGCCCCTTCCCCCACTAATACTCAATGAGGTCATTTCGTCATGGACGCCCAAGTCAGCGCTGTGCCCGAACCCACTAAAACTTCCCGGCGCAAACACGTACTGCGCCTGGGGCTGCTGACCCTGGCCGTGGCGGGCGGCGTCTGGTACGCCAGCCACTGGTGGTTGGTGAGCCGGTTTATTGAAGACACCGACGACGCCTACGTGGGCGCGGATGTGACGGTGATCAGCGCCAAGGTGCCGGGCTATATCAGCGAAGTGGCCGTGCAGGACAACCAGTTCGTGCACGCCGGCGACGTATTGGCCCGCATCGATGTGCGGGACTACCGCACCGCCCTGGCCAAGGCCGATGGCGCCGTGGCCGCGCAACAGGCCGCGCTCGCCAACCTCGACGCCACCGAACAACTGCAACTGGCGGTGATCAACCAGGCCAGGGCGCAGATCGACGCCACCGACGCCGAAGCCCAACGGGCCGGCGACGACCAGACGCGCTACCAGAACCTGGTGCGCAGCCAGGCCGTGTCGGTGGAAAGCGCGCAACGGGTCAACGCCGTGTGGAAGACCGCCCGCGCCGATCACTCCCGGGCGCAAGCCGGGCTGATGGCGGCACGCCGGCAGATCGACGTGATTGAAACCCAACGCAGCCAGACCCGCGCCGCGTTGCAACAAGCCCAGGCTGAACGCGACCAGGCACAACTGAACATCAGCTACACCGAACTGCGGGCCCCAGTGGACGGCTACGTAGGCAACCGCCGCGCCCGGGTCGGTGCCTACGCCGCGGCAGGCACCCAATTGATCGCAGTGGTGCCCGCAAAAGGGCTGTGGGTGGACGCCAATTTCAAGGAAGACCAACTGGGGCGCCTGCAGGTTGGGCAAAGCGTGAGCATCCGCGCCGATATCCTCCCCGGCCGTGAATTCCACGGGCACATTGAAAGCCTGGCCCCCGCCACCGGCGCACAATTCAGTGTGCTGCCGCCGGAAAACGCCACCGGCAACTTCACCAAGATCGTGCAGCGCGTGCCGGTGCGCGTGCGGCTCGACAGCAATGACGCCGAGTTCGGCGCCCTGCGCCCGGGCCTGTCGGTGATGGCCAAGGTCAACACCAATGAGGCCTTCGAAGACCAGGCCAGCGACCTCAAGGCCCAGCTATGAACAGCCCGCTGCCCGCCCTCAGCACCGCGCAAAAGGTCGCAGCCTTCGCCACCATGTGCGTGGGCATGTTTATCGCCTTGATCGATATCCAGATCGTGTCCGCCTCCCTCAAGGACATCGGCGGCGGGCTGTCTGCGGGTGCGGACGATACGGCGTGGGTGCAGACCGCCTACCTGATCGCGGAGATCATCGTGATCCCCATGTCGGGCTGGCTCTCGCGGGTGATGAGCACGCGCTGGCTGTTCGCCGCGTCGGCGGCCGGGTTTACCTTGACCAGCCTGTTGTGTGCGATGGCCTGGAACATCCAGAGCATGATCGCGTTTCGCGCCTTGCAGGGGTTCCTCGGGGGCTCGATGATCCCATTGGTGTTTACCACTGCGTTCATGTACTTCAACGGCAAGCAACGGGTGATCGCCGCGTCCACCATCGGCGCCATCGCGTCCCTGGCGCCGACGCTCGGCCCTGCAGTCGGCGGCTGGATCACCGATATTTCCTCCTGGCACTGGCTGTTCTACATCAACCTGGTGCCCGGCCTGTTCGTGACATTCGCGGTGCCGATGCTGGTGAAAATCGACCGCCCCAACCCGTCGTTGCTCAAGGGCGCCGACTACATCGGCATGGGCCTGATGGCGGTGTTTCTCGGCTGCCTGGAATACACCCTCGAAGAAGGCCCGCGCTGGAACTGGTTCAGTGACAGCACCATCTCCACCACCGCCTGGATCGCCGCCATCAGTGGCGGGCTGTTTATCTGGCGCTGCCTGGAAATCAAGGAACCGATTGTCGACCTGCGCGCCCTGCGCGACCGCAACTTCGCCCTGGGCTGCCTGTTTTCATTCATCACCGGCATCGGCATTTTCGCCACCATCTACCTTACGCCGCTGTTTCTCGGGCGGGTGCGTGGCTATGGCTCGCTGGATATCGGCCTGGCGGTGTTTTCCACGGGGGTGTTCCAGTTGCTGGCGATCCCGGTGTACGCGCTGCTGGCCAACCGCTTCGACCTGCGCTGGATTTTGATGTTCGGCTTGTCGCTGTTCGCCCTGTCGATGTGGGACTTCTCCCCCATCACCCACGACTGGGGTGCCAAGGAACTGCTGCTGCCCCAGGCCATACGCGGCTTTGCCCAACAAATGGCAGTGCCGCCCGTAGTCACCCTGACCCTCGGCGCACTGGCCCCCGACCGGCTGAAACTCGCCTCCGGCCTGTTCAACCTTATGCGCAACCTCGGCGGCGCCATCGGCATCGCCGCCTGCGCCACGGTGCTCAACGACCGCACCAACCTGCACTTCCTGCGGCTGGCCGAACACCTGAACATCCAGAACGAATCGATGAATGTGTGGCTTGAGCAGCTTTCAGGCAATGCCCAGTTGCTCGGGCAAAACAGCCTGGATGCCAGCCAGTTCGCGCTGCATCAGCTATGGGCACTGACCTGGCGCGAGGCGCAGACGCTGACCTATGCGGATGCCTTCCTGATGATCATGGTGTGCTTCATCGTCGCCGTGTTGCTGGTGCCGTTGATGCGCAAGGTGCAGCCGCCGAAGCAGCCGTCTGCGGATGCGCATTGAAGCAATCACAGCCCTTGGGTTGTGAGGACAGCACCTGGTTCCAATGCCTACAGTTGTGTCGGAATCCGCCGGCTTGTGCGCCTGGATGGGCCTATATAAGGTCGCTCGGGCGCTGAAAGCCCCTTCACTTGCACACAACCTCGCGTCGTTAAGATGTAGCCATATAGCTACAAATGGAACTATGATCAACAAGAAAAAAATATACGAAATCCACCAAACACCCGAGTTTGGGAATTGGCTCAACCGTGTGAATGATGCTCTGGGAAAAACGGCCATCCTGACCCGCCTGGATCGTGCCGGAGCCGGCAATTTTGGTGATTGCGAATCGGTTGGCGAAGGGATGAGCGAAATGCGCGTTTTTGTTGGGCCGGGGTACAGAATTTACTTTGTGCGGTCAGGGATCGCAGAGTACTTGATGCTCAGCGGAAGCGATAAAACAGATCAAAAGCGGGGCATCAAGAAAGCTAAAGCGATCCTCGATACCCTGAGAGGTAAATGACATGAGCGATAAATTCAATCCTGAGGAAATGCCAATCCTCAGCCTCACCACGACGGGCACGACTCGTTATGAAGCCTCGCGTTTTCTCGATAGCCTGGAAGCTATCGCGGCTTATTTGGCTGAAAGTCTGAAAACCGGCGAGACGGAAGGTCTTATTCATGCTTTGGCTGAAGTCGCAAAAGCCAAAGGCGTCAATAAGGTCGCCAAGGATGCCGGGGTCAATCGTGAAAGCCTTTATAAAGTGTTGAAAGCCGGCTCGAAAACGCGGTTTGAAACCATCCGAAAACTGATGACCGCGATCGGTTTGGAGCTCACTGTACAACCGATTACGGCACTGGCTGTCACTTCAAAAGCGGCCGCTCCAAGAGCTGGCAAACCTGTTGTAGCAACCAAGCCTGCCGCGAAAATTCGATCCTGATGATCATGACGTGCCCTTTCATCGACCGATCATATTAAAGGCCGCAACGGAGCCAGCCGGCTGAGCTTGGTCATCTGCTTGAATATCAAGCCCGGCGCAACCCGGCTGGCCACCTTCAGCACCTTGCTCAGGCCCGGGCATATTTCCAGTTGCCCGGCCTCAATTTGCCGGATGCATTGCTGCACCATCAGCACCGGATCCATGCCTTTTTCATTCTTCATTTCTTCCGCGAACTCGGCTCTAAGCAGCGGTGTTTCCGTGCCGGGCGGGGCAAGCTCGACCACGGTGACGGTGCTGTGTTGAAGCTGCGCCCGCAGGCATTGGGTGTAAGCGTGCAATGCCGATTTGGACGCACTGTAGACAGGCGCCGCCGGAAACGGCACAAACGCCAGCCCCGACGACACGTTAATAATCAAGCCGCGCGGCTGCTTGAGAAGAAACGGAAGAAACTGCTGGATCATCCAGATGGGACCGTTGAGGTTGATCTCGATCTCTTCAGTCACGTCCTCCAGCGCCCGCGCCTCGCCCAGCTTGATATTGCGCATCACGCCCGCGTTATTCACCAGCGTATCGAGCCCCGGGAACTGACGGGTGACTGCCGCAAACAGCGTTTGGATGCTGGCGAGCTCGCGCACGTCGCTTTGAAACGTGTGCAGACCCGGCAGCCGTTGCCGCGCCTCGTCCAGCCTGTGCTGATCGCGGCCCGTCACGATCACGGTATTGCCTCGCGCCATCAGCTGGCGGGCAAGCTCAAGCCCGATACCACTCGAACCTCCGGTCACTAGCACTGTTCTTCCGCTCATCTTCATCGAAGCTCTCCAATTATGGGTCACACGCAAGGAGCTTGAGGGATACACTGGCCTTAAGTAAGTAGGCACCCAAAAGATCTATACGCACCCAAAAGAGAGTGTCGAACGAATGAACAAAAACCCTGGCTTTACCGACGAGCAGATTGCCGCCGCCCAGTTCTACGCCCGGCAAACACCCCCGAAGGATCTGGACCCACGCATCGCGCCCCTGGTGACCGACCTGATAGGTCGCGTTGCGGACAAATGGACCATGCTGATTCTTGAAGCCTTGATCGAGACGACGCCGCTGCGCTTCACGCGCCTGAGTGAGCGAGTCGGCGGCATCAGCCAGAAGATGCTGACGCAGACCTTGCGGGGAATGGAGAGGGACGGCCTGGTGGTGCGCAAGGTCTACCCCGTCGTACCGCCGAAAGTCGAATACAGCCTGACAACCCTCGGCTTTACGCTGGGTGCCGCCTTTTGTGGCGTGTGGGTCTGGGCGGCTAACAACCTGGAGGAGATTGAACAGGCACGGGCGGATTTCGATTTGAGGTGCAGTGCCGAGTGACAGCAGACAGCTCGTCACCGCCCGCTGGATCAGCTCTCGGAAGCGACAACTGGCTCCTCAGCGGATTCACTGGCCAGTTTCAGCCGGTCAGCTTTACTGATGTACTTGTCCTTGCGGGCCGGTGCCAGTTTGGCGCTGGCCTTTTTGGCCTTGGCCTTGAACAGCTGCTGTAGTTTTTTTTGACGATTCATGGTGTCTATCCGGTTTGTAATCAGTGCTTGCCGGCGTGATTATCCATCTTTCAAGCCTTGATCGAAGCACATTTAATTCACGGCACTCCACAGCGTCACAGCGGTCTGTGCCTATACGCCCCCATTCTCACCCAGCGGAGCCACCATGATCATCGTCCACCACCTCAACAACTCCCGTTCGCAACGCATCCTGTGGCTGCTCGAAGAACTCGGCCTGCCCTACGAGCTCAAGCGCTACCAGCGCGACCCGAAAACCAACCTCGCGCCCCCGGAACTCAAGGCCATCAATGCCCTGGGCAAATCACCGGTGATTGAGGACGGTTCCAACGTGGTGATCGAGTCCGGCGCCATCATCGACTACCTGATTCGTCGCCATGGCAACGGCCGCCTGCAACCCGATCCGGCCACTGCCACCTATGACGAATACGTGCAATGGCTGCACTTCGCCGAAGGGTCAGCCATGCTGCCACTGATGCTTAACCTGTACGTGGGGCGCCTGGGTGACGCGGGTGCGCCGTTGCATCCGCGTATCGAATCCGAGGTGGCGAATTACTTGGGTTATCTGAACACCGCACTGGGAAAAACGCCGTACCTGGTGGGTGAAGAATTGACCGGCGCGGATATCCAGATGAGCTTCATCGGCGAGATCGCCAGGGCCCAGGGCAAGTTGCAGGCGTACCCGAATGTGGCGGTGTGGGTGCAACGCTTCCAGGAACGGCCTGCGTATCGCAAGGCGCTGGAACAGGGCGGGGAATATGCGTTTGCGAAGTAAAGAACGTGACCGGCTTTGACTTCAAGGCACGCTTTCTAGCAGCGCTGCCGATCTTCCCGCCGGAACCGGACCTGTCTTTTGACGAATTTGTGGTCTACGAGGCGGGAGAGTTTTGTTCCCTGGCGGCGCAAGACGCGCAGTTCCTCGTCAAACAGGGGCTGCCGCGCGATGCCGCGCCGTTCCTGAGTTTTGAAGCCTACAGCGCAGGGGAAATCGCCCACCGGCTGACGGTGTACGGGATCAGCGAGGACCATTTCCTGCTCGGGCACAACGGGTCGGGAGACGCGTTGGCAATTGATCGTCGCACCCGCGAAGTCGTCAGCTTCAACCACGACTTCAATAACGAGCGCGTTTTCATCAACTCCACCTTGATGCTATTTGCGCAGTGCCTGTGCATCTTCCAGGAGCATCTGCGCGACAGCACGATCGAACGCTGCCTGGCTGAGATCGAGCGGGTTGACCCGGCAGCGGCAGCACCGAGTGCGATGTGGGCCGGCGCGGTCAGCGAAGAGCTTTGTTGACCGGTCGCGGTGGCTTCAGTTGCCCGTGTCAGCAGCAACAGCTGCGTTAATCTGTAGTGTCGTGTCTAAACGAGATCAAAGGTGGGAGCTGTCGAGCTTTAGCGAGGCTGCGATGGCGGTGTGTCAGCCAATATCAAGTTTGCAGGACTGACGCCATCGCAGCCTCGCTAAAGCTCGACAGCTCCTACATTGAGCGGTCATTACGTATATCACTCCGTTGCAAACCGCTGCCGTTTAACCCGGTACATCTCGCCATCCGCGTGGCTGAGCAGGCTGTCGGCATCTGCCCCATCCGCCGGATAAAACGCCACGCCGATACTGCAGGACGGCATCTTCACCGCGCCAAATTCCGCGCTCAGGGGCTGGGCCATCACCGCGAGTATCTGCTGGACCTTCGCCGACACGGCTTCCGGTGACTGGATATCCGCCAGCAATACGGTGAACTCATCCCCGCCCATGCGCGCCACCAGGTCGCTCTCACGCACACACCCTTCCAGCCGCCGCGCAATCACGCAGAGCACGCGATCGCCCACGGCATGCCCGTGCACATCGTTGATGCCCTTGAAGTCATTCACGTCCAGAAACAGCAAGGCCAGGGGATTTTTGTGGTGATGGGCCGCTTGCAGGGCCTCGTCCAGCCGATCATTGAACAATGAGCGGTTGGTGAGGGCCGTCAGCGGGTCGTGGTGAGCGAGGAAACGCAGCTCTTCCTCGGCTTGCGTCAGCGCTGTGATATCCCGCGCAACGCCGATTCTCGCCCCCACTTCCTCGGACCAAAACGCCGCCCACAGGATGTGTACGACGCTGCCATCCTTGCGGATATAGCGGTTGCGGAAGTCGACGTGAGGCTTGCCGTTCATGACCCGCACAATCGAGGCCCGGGTGCGCGCCAGGTCTTCGGGGTGCATGTAGTTCGTGATTGGGGTGCCGATCAACTCGTCAGCGCGGTAACCCAGCAACGCTTCGCAGGCATCACTGACAAAAACGATCTGGTTGTCACTGTCGACCACGAACACCGTATCCAGCATCAAGTGGATCAGTTTGGGATAGAGGGCTTGCAGGTCAACGGGCATAGGTCGGGGGAGCGTCTGGTTCGGATTGGGCGATCATAGCCCGATCCCGAACGATGGCGGAAAGGAATCACAGCGGCCCACAGAATAATCCAAGGCAATGTTGTTGCGTCAACTGGGTCGCCACCAGCAGGCTGCGCCACCCTTCCAGATCATAGGACAGCGCCCGCCAGAGCAGCCACGGCCAATAGGAGTGAAGGTGGAACACGCACCAGATCATTCGACGCTCGGTTTTTATAATGAACGAATGATTGCTATGCTGAACAACAGGCGATAAAGCGTCAACCCATTTAAGGATGATTTGAAGAACAAATGAACGATATAACGAACAACTCCAATTCGAGCCGAATCGACCTGCTGGCCCTGTCGATCAAGCGTGAACGCCAGGCCGCCGGGCTTTCACTGACCGAACTGGCGAAACGCGCGGGGGTGGCGAAGTCGACCCTGTCCCAACTGGAATCCGGCATCGGCAATCCCAGCATCGAAACACTGTGGTCGTTGGCCACGGCAATGGGCCTGCAGGTGACCCGGTTCTTCGAACAACCCCAGCAGCACCTGCGGGTGATTCGCGCCAACGAAGGCCCGACCACTTCTACTGAAACCGGCAACTACGCGGCGACACTGCTTGCGGATTGCCCGGCGGGAGTGCGCCGCGATATCTACCGGCTCAAGGTCCAGCCCGGCGAAGTGCGGCTGTCGCAGCCCCACCCTGCCGGCACCCTGGAACACGTGGTGCTGTGCAGCGGCAGCGCGAACATCGGCCCGGCCAATGAGCCCGTGTTGTTGCATGCCGGCGACTACATCAGCTATCTGGCAAATGCGCCCCATGTGTTCGAAGCGCTGGAGGCCGATACCACCGCGGTGATGGTGATCGAACACCCTTGAGGTGCGGGGATGCGCCCTCAGGCATGAATCGGCAGCGCCAACCCAAACAGCACAAAAAACCCGCCACACACCTTATTGAAACGGCGCCCTGTTCGCGCCAGCCAGGGCCGAACCCGGTGCGCGGCACTGGCCACCAGATACTCAACGATAAACTCCACCACGGCGTAGGTCAGCGCGATGGTGATCGTCTGCGCGATGATGTTGCGGTGCGGGTCCAGGAACGGTGGAATAAACGCGGTGAACAGCAGCAAGGCCTTGGGGTTCGAAATGGCCGACACCAGCCCCTGGCGGAACAGCGGCCAGCTCCGTGAGCTGGTAGTGCCGGTCGTCTCAAGGCTGACCGGTGCCGCCCGCCATAGCCCGAAACCCAGCCAGATCAGATACAGCCCGCCCGCCACCTTCAAGGCAGTGAACAAGCTGGCCGACGCCTGGATCAACGCCCCCAACCCCAACGCACACAGCGCCAGCACAATCGCAAAACCGAGCACGCCGCCGCTGATGGTGAACAGTGTTTTGCGGCTGCCGTGAAGGGCGCCATGTGTCAGCGCCAATAACGCATTGGGCCCTGGCACCACCGAGATGCCGACGCAGGTAACCAGGTAAAGCAGCCAGGTATCAAAGGGCATGATCCGATCCAGTAAGTATTGGTTCCGGGCAGAATGTTGCGGGTGAACAAACCCTCATGAAAAGCGCATAATTCAGGCCTTAGCCATTCGATTAACGAATAGAGGTCACCGCGATGCCGGCCAGTGATTTGCAACTTGATTGGCTCAAATGCTTTGTGGCCGTGGTGGATGCCGGCTCGCTGTCGGGCGCCGCCCATGAGGTCAACCGCTCGCAGTCCGCCGTCAGCATGCAGATGAAAAAACTCGAAGCCGCCCTTGGCCGGCAGTTGTTGAGCCGAGGCCCCAGGCACCTGCAACTGACCGCAGACGGCCAGACCCTGCTGAGCTACGCCCGGCGCATGCTCGCCCTTCACGCCGAGACCCAGGCGGCGTTTCACGGCGAAGAACTGACCGGGCGCATCCGCCTGGGCGTCGCGGAAGACTACGCGGCCCGGTACCTCACGCCGCTGCTCAAGCGCTATTCGCCGCGCTACGCCGGGGTGGAAATCGAACTCACCTGTGAACAGTCGACCACGCTGATCCCGCAGTTGCGCAGCGGCGACCTTGACCTGGCGCTGGTGTCCAGGGACTCACCGCAAAGCGGCACCTTCCTGTTCAAGGAGCCCATGGTGTGGGTCGGCTCACCCCAGTTCGAACTGTGGCGACGCGACCCGATCCCCATCGCCGTCTACGAAAGCGCAAGCCTGGCCCGGCGCTATGCGGTGAACGCACTCACCCAGCAAGGGCGCGAATTCAAGGTGGTGTACAACAGCTCCAGCCTTGCCGGCCAGGTGGCTGCCGTCGAGGGCGGGCTGGCGATTGCGGCGATCACCCAGTGCACCGTGCAGGAATCGCTGCAGGTACTGGGTGACGAGCACGGCCTGGGCAGCATTGAGCCCATGGAAGTTTCGATACTGCGCAGCCGGGCGTCTCGCGGGTCCAAGGCGGTCAACAGCCTGCATGCGTTCATCATCCGCACGCTGAGGGTTCAGCCTTAGCGCACAGAGCGTTTCGGCACAATCATCGAGCGCTTCGGCGCAGTGCCGCGTGCCGGCGCTGTTTAGGCTTAACGCTCAAACCACGCCTGGACACCACCGCGATGAAACTCAAAGCACTTGCACCTGCGATTACCCTGATCATGGCCGCCAGCGGGCACGCCGCCAGCTTCGCCCTCAGCAGCCCGGACATCGCCGACCAGCGCCCACTGACGCGCCTGCAAGAGTTCAGCGGCTTCGGCTGCAACGGCGGCAACACCTCCCCTGCCCTGTCCTGGGCCAACGCCCCGGCGGGCACCAAAAGCTATGCCATCACCGTCTACGACCCCGATGCACCCACCGGCAGCGGCTGGTGGCACTGGACCGTGGTCAACCTGCCCGCCACCGTCACCAGCCTGCCGAGCAACGTGGGCGCCCACCTGCCGGCCGGTGCTGTGCAGGGCCGCACGGATTACGGCCAGCCCGGCTTCGGCGGCGCCTGCCCGCCCGTGGGTGATAAACCCCATCGCTATCAATTCACCGTATGGGCGTTGAAAGTCGACACGCTGCCGATCGACAATCAGTCCAGCGGCGCCCTGGTCGGCTACATGCTCAATGCCAACAGCCTGGCCAAGGCCACAATCACGGCCCCTTACGGACGCTAGTCACGATGGATGTTCACGAAGGTTTGCGGCACAGGGAAAGCATCATCGAACGCTGCGTGATCAGGGCCCGGCAACACCACACCCTGCAACGCGTGCCGATCTTCATGACCGCCCTGTGCCGCGTGCGCCAGGGGCAAAAGCTGATGCAGTGGGACGAGCGCGAAATGCGCGCCGGCCCACAGGATTTGATTTTGCTGCCGGCGGGTCGCGAGCTGGGCGTAACCAACTTTCCCGGCGCCCAGGGTGACTACATCGCTGACGTGGTGTCGTTTCCGGTGCCGGTGTTGCGCAACTTCGTTGCCCGGTATGGCGCGCAGTTCAAGGGCAGCCTGAATACAGACCTGTGCGTGCGCCTGGACAAACAGACCCGCCAAGCCTGGGACCAACTGCTGACCGCACTGGGTACCGGCGCCCCGGCGACCTTGTGCACCCACTATGGCGAAGCCGTGCTGCTGTGCCTGTGCCTGGCCGGCCAGGCGGGGCCGTTGCTGATGGATCGCAATGATCCGTTGAGTGAGCGGGTGCAGCGGTTGATTGGCAGCAACCTGTCCCGGGACTGGACGGTGGCCAGCGTTGCGCAGCAGTTGAACTTGGGGGAGTCGACCCTGCGCCGGCAGTTGGCCAATGAGGATGCGAGCTTCAGGTCGATCCTGGAAAATGTTCGCCTGGGGGCGGCGTTGCAGCAGCTGCAAACGTCCAGGGATTCCATTGGCGAGATTTCCAACGCGTGCGGGTATGCGTCGGCATCGCGGTTTGCGGTGAGGTTCAAGTCGCACTATGGGCTGTCGCCGCGGTCGTTACGGGCGGCGATGTGAGGTTGTCATAAGGCCGTGATGCCTGATTTAACTGCGCCACAAAATTGCGTACGGCAACTCACTCTCGATAATTTCAGCTGAGCGGAAGTAATAAGTTGCCCTGCGCCCCTCCAGAGTCTTATGCACGAACGCACCGTCAGACATGATGCGATAGGATGCACACTCCAAACTACGCTCTGGATCCAGACACCTCAAAGCATCGCGGATACTGCCGTAGTTCATTCCCGCTCCGGAGGGAAGCAACTCCACCGGTGGGGCACATTCGGCCTTATCGTCGTTTTCAATCTCTCTGAAATAGACTCGTCGAAAGGCTGGCTCACTGCATGCCCAAAAAAGTGAGACCCACTGGATTCTTTCTGCACCTGCTTCAAGAACGCTATCTGCCAGACAGTAGATGGAGTCCGAGATTTTATAGACCCCATCTTCCAGAGCCGTTGCGTCCTTCAGAAAATCAACGTAACTCCCAGCCCTTAACTTACATAGCGTCGGCCAATCTTGCATATCCAACCCTCCGAGCCGGTGGTGAAGAAGCGGACGAATCCATTTTCGATCTGTCCTTTTGAGCCGTTACGGATGACGACTATTTAGCAACTGATCCCGCAGGCTTCATCCCCAGACATGCCGGGGTACCGTTTTGGACGGCTGGCATCGGCACCCGCACATCTTTCCCATCTACCCGCCCCAAACGGCTCAACTCAACGCCGCATTTATTGCCACGCACGTTCAAGGTCACTTCATATTCAGCGTTAGCTTCCGGAGTCAGTCCGATTTGGAAGCCGCACATCCAGCTGTAGCCGTCAGTACTGACAAACACATAACCCTCGGTGCCAGGCTTGACCTTGATCTCCAGAAAGCCCCGGGCCTTGGCCGGCGGCGGCACGATCATGCCCGCACGGCGAGGAGTGTCCGGCACGTAAAGGTTGTTGAGCGCACCGGCCTCTCGCCCCGCGCAATGCTGGTCGTCGAGGTAATAGAGCTTAGCGTTTGAGGAATTGGACACAAAGCGCAGCTTGGCGGCGTCGGGTTCGGTGGCATCGACGTAATTACTCTTGGCCGCACACCCTGCCAGCACAGAGACAAACAACGCAGCAACGGCAATAGCGCCAGGCAAACGACGGGGGAAAAACGGCATGGAGTTCATCCTTGAAACACGAAAACGAGCGCGGAATGCTACGGAACGGCGGTACTGCTGTCCATTCACCGTGTCGTGGGGTTTAGAGCGTCTAATCGATGAGGTTGATGATTACTATCGAACTGCTCGCCTATTGGCTTACCAAAACCCATTCCTATAATCGCCTCCACTTTCTCCCTCCCGTCTGCCCGCAGGCGAAATCTCCTCCCGGAACCCAACACCATGCCAAGCGCAAGCCGGGCCCCTAGCGGCCTCCCCGAACATAATCAACAAACTGTCCTGCAGCAGTGGCTGGCGATTCTCTCCGTCGCCGTGGGCGCCTTCGCCCTGGTCACCAGCGAATTCCTGCCGGTGGGCGTACTCAACGACGTCGCCGCCGACCTCGGCATCAGCGCCGGCCACGCCGGCCTGATGGTCACCCTGCCCGGCATCATGGCCGCCCTCGCCGCCCCGCTGCTGTCGGTGGGCATTGGCGCCATGGACCGTCGCTACCTGCTGATCGGCCTGACCCTGATCATGATCATCGCCAACATGGTGGTGGCCTACGCCAGCGACTTCAGCCTGCTGCTGTTCGGCCGCGTACTGCTGGGCATCAGCATCGGCGGCTTCTGGGCCACGGCCATCGCCCTCAGCGGCCGCCTGGCGCCCAAGGGCGTGGGCGTAGCCAAAGCCACCTCGATCATCATGATGGGCGTGACCCTGGCCACCGTCCTCGGCGTGCCCGTCGGCACCTGGCTGAGCGGCCTGATGGGCTGGCGCATGACCTTCCTCGTCACCGCACTGGTGGGCATCCCGGTACTGCTGGCACAGATGTTCCTGCTGCCCCGGCTTGAACCGGAAAAAGCCATTCGCATCGCCGACCTGCCGGCCCTGTTCATCAACCCACAAGCCCGGGTTGGCTTGATCGCCGTACTGCTGATCGGCCTGGCACACTTTGCCGCGTACACCTACGTCGCCCCGTTCTTCAAAAACAGCTCCGGCTTCGACGGCCCGACCATTGGCTCCCTGCTGCTGCTCTACGGCGTGGCCGGCGTGATGGGCAACGTCTTCGCCGGCTTCGCCGCCAACCGCAGCGTGCGCCACACTCTGCTGCTGGTAGCACTGATGATCGGCACCAGCACTGCGCTGTTTCCCTACTTCGCTACTGGCATGAGCGGCGCCGTGATGCTGATCGCCTTGTGGGGCTTCGCGTTTGGCGCCTTCCCGGCGTGCGCGAGTATCTGGATGTTTGTGGTTGCGCCCAAGGATGTGGAACGTGGCATGCCGCTGTTCGTGGCGTTGTTCCAGGTGATCATTGCCGTGGGCTCGTTCTTTGGCGGGCAGATCGTAGACAAGATGGGGACTTCGGTGCTGTTGAGTCTGGCGACGGCGTTGGTGGGTGCCGGGTTTGTGACGGTGCTGGTGTTGGGGCGCAAGGTGAGTAATAGCCTGGCGGCTCAGCCTGCCTGATCGAGAAAAACGGGACTGATTGATTCCAGTCCCGTGGCTGGAGGCAGTGAGCACGGCACCTTGCTCCATTGCCTACAGTTGCGTCAGAATCCGCCGGCTTGTGCACCTGGGTCGGCGTCTCTAAGGTTGCTCGGTCGCTGAAACCTCAGTGATCGGGTTTAGTAGCCCTAGATTATCCGAGCAATGTGCATGAGCTTCATCAATCAGACGTCTCTGTCTGTGCTTGATGGTGGCTGTGCGCAGGGCGCCTTAGGGCGCGCCGGTCTTTGTTTGGATTCCCGGTCTACTAACCTGTGCACAGCTGCCACCCCAATCGTTTAGTAGCGAGAAGGTGGCGGCCCACATAGAGAATCCAAACAATGTTCAAGGTAACGCCGAATCCTCCGGGAACTCCCGATTTGAAACTCAACCAAGCCGCGCAACGCGCCTTGGATCACTATCTCAATCCCTCCTCCGCCAAAACTACCCCGCCGTCGGGTGCGCTGTTCAGTGTTGCATCTGATGCCAGCAGTGAAAGTCTGATTACCAATAGCTATGAAACCTTTGCCTCGGTCAGCGCGTTGCTGCTTGATCTGTCGGAAGAGCTGAGAGGGAAAGACCGTGATGTGGCGTTGGCGATTCACCAGCTTAGTGAGTTGGGAGTGCTGTTGATGGGGAAGCTGATGGATCGGGAGGTGCCTTGTAGCTGAGGCCGGACGTGGCACAAGCTGTTCGACTAGCTCATTTGATTCGCTGAGGCGCTGTAGGCATCTACGGCGCCTCAGCGACAAAAGCTTCCCAGTTGTTGCCGCCAGATAAGTGTATTCGCCGCACATCCCGTGCTCAATAATAGAGATCGGGCAAAAGCTAACAGTTAGCCTATCTGTTCGATCTTAGTGTTAAGGCCATAGTGAGCACCGATACCGGCTGCCACGTTACGGTGCACCTCCGAGGAGCGGTGAAAATGGATTTCAGTCTGGAAGAGCGGCCACTGGCCAGCCTGACGAATTAGATAGACTAGTTCGGCTTCGACAGTCTCTATATCGACGCTTCCGTTACCTGCTGAAGGATCGGTGTGACACCAAAGATCGAGAGTGGCTGTTGTGAAGTATTTGCGCCATGCGTAGCCGTGGTAACCATTGTTGCCATTCGCGCTCCAACCCAACCGAAGACGATTTCGTATTGGTTGCTTGGTCATACCGATATAAATTGGATATGAATAGTCGTCAACACAAATGGCATAAAGTTTCGGAAGGTTAGATGTAGCTAGCCCAGAAAACTTAGGAGTACCAAAGGGGCATTCAATGGTGAAGCTCGTAGAGTTGAACCCAAGCTTATAGCGCCCAACACTGGTAACATTCATAAGTACTTCCTATATATTAAGTCCAGGCAAAAACCACGAATATTTGAAGCTTGGCACACCCTATTTTTGCCGCTACTTTGCGCTAGTTGAGTGTTAGATCCAAAATATGGGATCGAACTCAAAATTTTCTTTTTCTAAACGCCTTAACTCCTGAAAACTCTGCGAGCTATTTTTAATCTCATTCCAGGCACGTTTGAAAGGAATAAGTTCGAGGTTTGACTTCATTCCTGACAACCAGTTTTCCCACGTTTCAATTTTAATACGCCCGCGTTGCCTTAAGGATATTTGCTCGTTCGTTAAATCAATATACCTATAAAGCTCATCAAAGGACTTTTGAAATTCCTCCTCAGATATTTCAATTCCCAGTAACGCTTTGGTTGGGATATTGGCTGCCAGCTCTCTATATTCTCTCGCGAGACTATCTTCGAATTCGAGTTGAGCAATATTTTTCGACATTCGCAACTGCCAAAAAGCTAGAAAAACTCCGCATGCAGCAACAACTGATGCCATGGCAGACACCCACTCCGGAGTAAAATATTTGCAGAATTCCAATGCTACCTCGCTACCGGCCATGTCACAAACCAATTGTGAATTTAACCTACACAGACGGGATCAGACGATCGTTGTTTTAAATGTCGCCTGCACCCTGTTTTTTCTAGGCTGAATTTAGACGACTGTTATTTAAATAAAATATTGCAATCCTTTACATATCCCTTAGGGTCAGACCCCTATTTTTACCTATTTTTCAACAGAATCGGCCAGAAGCGGTCGTTCACAACGTTAACGATCAGCTGTAGACGCCAAAAACATCCAACGCATCAAAAAATTTGATCCCTATTTGACTTACCTTCCTATTGATCAGCCTGAGGATAGTCCCACGGGCAATATGTCAATGCAGACATAATCCTAGAGGTGATTAACGAGGCTAAGTAAGGCGCCTGAACCGAATGCGTTACCATAACTGAGGGCAGGTCCCTGCGACGGTCACCCAGTGTAAAAATGCCCTTCCCACCAGCCAGTGATAAAATCCCTCAACCTGAGCACCGGCAAATCCATAAGTACAAACAGCTTTTGCTTACCACCAGGTATCGAGATCAGCTTTTCTAATAACATTGACGTCGCTTTCATCGCTTTAGCAGACGGAAAAGCATCTCCGTGACTGATCAGAAGCAAGCTCTCCAGCGCAGGGTCATAGTTATGGTTATAGTCAATCAACCAGCGAGCCAAAATAAAATGGAGCACTAATTGATAATGACTCTCCAGTTCAGCCTGCGCTCCTCCTATGAACTCACACAAGGTAGATAGTTGCGAAAGTCCTGCGTCCGTATCAGCCTGATAGATATGTTCGAGGAGGATGGGGGAGACTGAGACGAATCGATGCCTTCGCTCCGCCAAGCCAAGGACTGCATTAGCATATAACTCCCTTGTGATCAGCCCCCGCTGCAATAAAGCGTTTACTACCACTTGGAGCCAAACGCCATCTGCAACCTGATAAATATTAGCAGCGAACCCCCTTGAATAAGAGTCCTCTGAGATAAACAGCGCTCCCCGTTCTTTAGCGATGAAGTATGGTGCAATGGCAGCAGCACTCGTTTCGACCAGTTGATCCGTTAACTCATCGGACTCCCTAGGAAAGTTGTACTCAACAATTTCACATACCTCTTGAATTTTATTGATAACCTGCACCATAGGAGCATTACGAGACTCTGCGACGCTAAGAAAATCTGCTTTATTAACAGAGATCATCTGCAATGTCTGCAAGGTACTGTGCGACACGATGATGCTGCTGAAAAATGCTTTCAGAGCGTCCAAAATGCCCAACTCCACTACGACCTTGGCAGTGTAGGTGTCAAGAATTGCTGGTCTACCTTGATAACTATCAGCTAGCGTTATGGCAATCTGCCTTTCTTCATGCGTACCCACGCAGGTGCTGATCATCCCGCCTCTGGATCGAACTAGATCGTAGACATCAAAAATGTTCTTCTTGCACAACCCTGAAGCAATTTCAAGAGGTATATTCTTATCAAGAATTTCCCCAAATACAGTGTCGTCCAATTCAGCTTGCCGTCGCATGAATGCTAACAATGACTCGATATTGTCATTTTCAACTCGTAATGCCCACAATCCTCCCGCAGTTGGAAACCGGTTTTCATAGGTCTGGCATATCTCATGGAACGCATGGAGGTAAGGATGTTTTACCTCTTCAACCTTCCACACAATATCGCCTTGAAGTTTTTCCTGAGTGAATTCGTATCCAACTCCCTTCCCCCAGACGCGCTGGGTATAGAAGTCGACTTTCTCCGGACAGAGTTCTAGGAGGTCCTCTGTATTGATATCAACCGACTTTTCAATTGCCTGTCCTTCTGAGGGGATAAGGCGGTAGAAATATCCATTTCCGACCCCCTTGGCGGCATCGAAGATGCCATCTTTCTCAACCATGAGGAAGGTGCTGAAGAAGCCCAGTGCTACGGGAGCTAAATCAGGATTTTCCACCCATATTTGATAGGCATCAGCGAGAGCTTCGGATCCCTGCCCAAGTGATGCCCGTAGCTTCGCCACATGCATTCGCTGCTCAGGAGTGCCATTTAAAGAGCTAGGATTATGCGTTTTGAAGAGCTGCTTCAGAGCCGAAACATCGTGACTTAACTTAGCAATATCGCATAGCACTATGAAAGCAAATAAATCTCCTCCGCCGTCATTTAAATATTTTTCGATCAGGGGGACAGATCGCTGAAAATCATTACGTTTAAAATAAAAAAAACCAGCCAGTAGCTCGAAGCCTTGAGTGTTCGGGATTATGTGCTTTTCAAAAAAAGTTACGGCCTCTGCTCTTATTGGGTGTTCATTGAGGAAGCCCAATGCGAGCATATGTTTCAGCTCATAATTTTCACTGGCCGCAGGATGAAATTCAAGCCGCAGGACAATTTCTCGCCATAGCATCAAGAAGCGGACGAGTTTCATGTAGTGAAAGAACTCAATGGTTTCACTGTGTTCGGTCACTCGACTATACCCGTACAAGTGGGCCATGTTGGCGATAGAATTAATTTTACTAGCAGTTGCAAACTCAAAAAGCAGCAACCTACCTCGGCTGTCTAGCTCGCAGTTCGAGAGAAGCTGCGTTAACTGGTCTTTACCACGTGCCTTGCCGACAAAAGCTCTCGCTATGTACACCACTACACGTGCATGGTTTGCGAACGGGTCATCAAATTTGTCAAGATTATAATCTTGAATACTGCTCAGGCTTTGCCAATCTTTTCTTGCTAGTTTATTTAAGAATCGAAGTTTTTTTGCATTGATCGGATCTGCGACCTTTTGCACAGCCTGCTCGAATAGCTCAGCCTCTTGGAGATTAATAAGACTTCTCGCGATCGTCTCGATAACTTCCTGATCGCCTACCAACTCAGCCAGCACGTACGAACACTCTTTGACAAGTGCATCGACATTATCCGAAAGCTTATAGAGGATCAGGAGGTTTTGTATATTTTGGAGGTCGCTGGCGTGAGCAACTCGGTCGCTTGATTTAAACTGCTGCCATTCAGCACTTATATAATCAGCAGCTAACTTCAACTCATTCACTTCATCCTGAGTAAAAGTGAAGCCATTGGCTGTTTGACGATTATCAACATAATGATGGAGAATACCTATAGCTATAAGGTTCTTGGCCTGTGCATCGTCGGGATATTCTTCTAGAAACTTTTGTGCCGTAGCCCTCCAGCCTTCAATGCGTCGAGAGGCTAGGAGGTGAATGTGCGCGATACGAACAGCCTGGTTCAATTGGAGTCGTTCGCTGAATTGGTCAAACGGATCTAAAAAAGTATCTTCATTATGATATTTAATACGAGCGGCTTGTAAAATAAATCCTGCTAAAATTTCGTTGTCGGGGTACTCAAGAATTTTTTCATACCCATATTCCAGCGCTTTGTCACAGTCATCCTGAAGGATATATGCCAATGCCTTGAATGCTACAGCCCGCTTGTCATCAGGTGCGTAAGTACAAGCTTCGAGAAGGAGGTTTGGAGCTTTAGCAATATTTCCCAACTGATACTGGCAGAGAGCAATATTTGCTTTAATACGAAACTTTAAAAGATCACTGAGATTGTCTTTCTGATCTGCTAAAAGCTTTTCAAATGACCCTAGCGCTGATTTTATAGCCCCAGAATTCATTTGTTCTCGATAGTGATCAACTTGACGATCAAATTCAGTTTGAAGATCTCCAGCCACACCTTGGGCTAAAGCTGCGTACTGAACTGCACTTGACTTGGAGAGAGCCTCAGCAATCGTGTCAATATCATTTATTGTCACAGGGCCGCTATTTGGCCCATTGATAGCAACGCTCAAATTTTTCGCTGAGACGTTTGTGGCAATAGACTTCCGTCCTAGGCGATTGATGAGATCCCTAATACCCACTACTTTTTCTCTTTGTTATGATTGATCGTAATGTTGCCAGAGTTCTTCCCGTTCAAAGCTGCGGAGCCGTTGTCTGCTCTGACATTTACATTTCGATTCCGCACGAACTTAATGCTCACTACAACTATCAAGCACAGCGCCAACGCGCCGCCCAAGATCAATTCAGGGTTCTCAGCCAAGGAAAAGCTCATTCCAGTACGCCTCCAGTCGTCATTCGAAACCTAATCGTACCCGAGAGGGTAGCTATGTGCCATTCAGTATCGTTAGGGAGTACCCATGCTGGCGCGTGAGCACTTAGCGTAGACGTTTCGGGGCACAGAATGAGGCTATTCAAGCCCATATAGGTGGCTGATAAGGTCGAAGGAAATACGTGGTCGACCTAGCGCGCTTCCACACCTGCATGCCCCATGGCGATCTTCTGAGTAGCGGGTTACAAGCCGGCCTGGGTGATTTTCACAAGCTCGTGGCCAACTGTGCCGGCGGACATCCATGATGTACGAAGCAAAAAGCGCTGACGCTAAACGACTCGGTAATTACTTGAGCACCACCAGATTCCGGTCAAATTTGCAGTGCTGATAGCCGCATCTGGAATTGAAGGTCTCCTCGAACGTCTGCTCTTGGCCGATTCTGTTGAAAAGTCGGTTTTTTCAGAATGCCGTAGGATGGATCGGTGAAAGCGCCTTTTCGGCACGCTTCTACGTGAAATCTCAGCCTGAAAGGCTATGCGGACATTCAGGATTTCAATCTCCGACGCGTACTTTCTGCTTTAGAAAACACGGCCGACTTTTTCAACAGAATCGGCCGTTAACAACCTAAAGCCCCACCCAACACCGCCGATAACCTCCTACCACCAATCAACCCCCACTCCCCTGCACCTGATTCGCTCCCCGCATGCCCGTATGGCACGTCGCATGCTTGCCTCACCCCGGCCCGCCCACATGGAGTACGAGTGAATGCCTGCCCAAGCCCGTTTCGTCGAGCACTACCGCAAAGCCGACCGCATCATGCTCGCCCTGATCTGGCTGATGGCCCTGTTCTCCCTGGGCCTGGCGTTCTGGCACGACACACTGCTGCAAGCGCTCTTCATAGGCGGCGGCACCAGCGTGGTGCTTACCCTGGCCTATCGCGTCATCGGCGGCACTCGCCTGATGCGTTGCGCACTTGGCATCGGCCTGATGGTGATGGCGGCACTGCACATCAACCAAGCCGAGGGTGTCATCGAATCGCACTTCGGTATCTTCGCGCTGCTGGCGGTGCTGACGTTCTACCGTGACTGGCTGCCTATCCTGGTGGCCGCCGTCACTATCGCTGTGCATCACGTGGTGTTCCATGCCTTGCAGCACCAGGGTTTCCCGGTGTTTGTGATGGAGCATCACGGTGGCTGGAGCATGATTTTCGTCCACGCGTTCTACGTGGTGATGGAGACGGTCGCCCTGCTCTACCTCGCGGTGCACAGCCAGACCGAAGCGGTAGAAAGCCAGGAAATGCTCGAAAAAATGCTCGCCGTCACCACCCGGTTCAGCGGTGAGGCCGCCAAGGGCAACGCGGAAAAAGTCCATGTGTCCCTTGCCACCCGTTTCGACCACTTTCTAACCCAGATCACCGGCCTGATCGACGGTGTCGCCCGCGACTCCCACGGCCTCGGGCAACTCGGCCAGGAACTGGCCCACGCCAGCGGCACCCTGGAAACAGGCGCGCGCCACCAACTGGCGGAAATCGCGCAAATGACCGGTTCCATGCAGCGCATGGAAGACGCCATGGGTCATATCGCTGTGCACGTGGAGCATGCCGTCGAGCACGCGGGTCAAGCCAGCCAGCAGATCATCCGTGGCCAGGAAAGCGTCGGCCGCGCCCAGCAGGAAATCACCCAACTCGCCACCCGCCTCCACGACACCAACGAGACGGTGCAAGGGCTGGCCGTGCAGGCCGAACAGATCGGCTCGGTGCTGGAGGTCATCAACAGCATCGCCAACCAGACCAACCTGCTGGCCCTCAACGCCGCCATCGAAGCCGCCCGCGCGGGTGAGCAAGGGCGCGGGTTTGCCGTGGTCGCCGATGAGGTGCGCAGCCTGGCGCAGCGCACGGCGGTGTCGACCCAGGAGATCAAGACAATTATTGAAGGGTTGCAACACGGCAGCCGGCGGGCGGTTGAAGCCATGCACGACAGCCGCCAAGGCGTGGAGCGCTGCGTGGAAGACAGCCAAGTGGCAGTGGAGATGCTGCGGGCGGTGGGCAATGATATTTCGCAGATTGATCAGCTGAATGGGCGGATTGTGTCGACCACTCGGGAGCAATCCACGGCGAATGTGGAAATTGTGGGGCGGCTGCAGTCAGTGCAGAGCATCGCGCAGAATACGGCGCAGGATGTGGAGACGCTGGCCCGGAGCAGCGAGCGCTTGCCACCGATTGCGGTGCGGCTGGATGCGCTGGGGCGCCGGTTTCATCAGTGAGTGGGAGCATGGGCCGGCGTTTGATTCAAGCCGACAAATAGGGGGCAGACCGCCATTGTTTTAAATGGGGTCTGACCCCGATTTTTCCTCAACCGATTTACAAATGTTAACGCCTTCAAACGGCTATTAGCTTTAGGCTTTGACTCGCAAAGTCCGAATCGCCCCCATCAGCTTCAAGATGACTCTACAACCATGAATCTGCATGCCATCGCCGCGACGTTTTTTGCGTTGTTCACGCTGCTTCCTTACTCGGTGCACGCCGCAACACCCATCACCCATGTGGCTATCTACCGAGGCCCCGCGGGCTGCGAGGGATGTTCAGAGAATGTTAAAACAGCCCTGCTGCGCGTCCTCCCGAATTCCCGGATTGACTTTGTAGGTGCAGATGAATCGATCGACATCACGCCGCAAAGCCTCGCGCATTATGACCTCTACGTTCAACCCGGCGGCGGTCAGGACATCCCTGCGGCGCTTGATAGTTTGGGGGATGCGCGGGTGCAAGCCATTCGTAACTTTGTCGCCCAGGGTGGGCGCTACCTGGGGCTGTGTATGGGCGCTTATCTTGCCGATACCAGCAACTTTGGCCTGATACCTTACGACCTTGATTCAGAGGCGGGCCGGCCTGGGTTTGAGGTCGCGGGCATTGCAGACGCGGCGGTGCAGGTGGTGTGGGATGGGAAACCCGATAGCGTCTTTTATCAGGATGGGCCTTACTTTCCCAAGCCTGACGCGACCGTGCCTTCTTCTACCATTGCGACCTACCAGAATGGTGATGTGGCGGCAGCGCGTTACACGTATGAAAACGGGGTCGTGGTGCTGAGTGGCCCGCACCCTGAGGCGGATCGGGAGTGGTTCGAGAAGGCGGATATTCCCTTGAGTGAGATGCCGCGGGGTGAGCTTTTTGGGGCGTTAGTGCGCAGCATTGAGGGCCGCTGGTAGGGGGCACAGAAGCCTCGCTTAAAGGGATGTCTCAGGCAGTCGGTATCTGACGCCTGCGCTGGGCAAAAATGCCTTTGCATCAAAAACAGCCCACGCACTGCCCCATGGGAACGTCTCTGTGCCGCTCTCGAAAGACCGGGATAGCTGTTGCATCAACGCGTTTCGGAGTAAGGCGACGTCCCGCTCAACTGACGCTTGTGAAGGCCACACATTGCGGGTGGCCTCGTTCGAGTTGGATAAGCCTAAATGGACTTCCATCAAACGCCCCGCATAAAAACACAGCGCAAAAGAGCCTGGAATACCGTTGATGTTGATGCCGCTGTACGAGTTCCACACGTAACCATTTCCATGATCCAGTTCCGACAGATAGAACGGTGCCAGTTCCGCCACAGCCGTATCTGCGGTGAGGGTGCTGTCGATCACAATGCAGGACTCATTTCGCTGAATTCGGATGGATCCGTCGTGCGGGGAGATGATGAGTTCCGGATTCAAACGGGATGCTCCAGGCAACTGAAAAAGCATAGGGGCAGCTAGCTACTTACCCAGGTTTTGATTCATCAAATTGTCCAGTACAGGAAATTTGGTGGCCGCCTGCCATTCGCGTAAATGTTTGCAGCCTTCATCATTGAGCTCGGCAAGGTTGCTGCGTGCGTCGCATATCGTGAACCATTTCTGTCGGAGAGATGGATACTTTACAAACTCTTCCCGGGTAGGCGGTTGGTTAGTGGACAAACGCAAAACTGACAACACTAAAAGGGCAGACACGCCGATACTGATAGAGCCGTTTTTATAATTCATATCAACTTCCGCAAATGAGGATCCCCGACCCCATCGCCGAACTAATGACCGAGGTTAAATGCTTGGGGCGTTGGGCGACTATAGAAGATAAATGGATCGGTAAAAGATCCATTTTCGACGCATTTTATAGGGCCATTTCGCTGACAATCCCAAACACTCAGCGGCGTTTTTTCTCACTCTAAGGCAATGACGCCACTATCTCGGCACGACAAATTTCCAGTATTTCATCCGCGAGTGGAGAGTCATCCGGGCACGCCCGCGACAACATGACTGCACCGATTGCATGCGCCAGCAGATCGATCATTTTTGCTCGCGCCTCTTGCTTCGTCGTATCCGGACCCACCTGGTACTTTTCCTCGAGGGCTGCGAGCGTGTTTTCTACCCCATTGGCAAAGGTCGCCTTTAGCTCATCCGACTGGCGGGCAGCGTCGCCACACAGCGCTGCCATCGTGCATCCACCGCCCCTGCCGTCTCGGTGTTCTCGCGATACATAAAAATTTACGAACTGCGCAACATCGAGGTCGCTGGTGCTGGCTAACGATTGCGAAAGGCTATTTTCCGCTGCCTCGGCCATCAAATCAGCCTTGGAACCGAAGTGTTTGTAGAAGCCTCCCTGGGTAAAACCAGCCGTGGCCATCAGCTCCGCCACACCCACACCATCGTAGCCGCGCTCACGAAACAGCTCTGAAGCCGTTTCCACAATATGAGCCCGGTTGGCGAGTGATTGCGTTTTGGTGATCTTCATTTCGCGCCCCTGTGTCGCCTGAACAATGGCCCTCACTATACTCTGATGTCGACCATAATCAAAACCGTTGACGTCTTTGATTATGACTGACATCATAAATCCATCGCCGCATGCCTTCCAGGCAATACACCTGAATCGCCCTTCAACACCCACAGCAGAGAATCAAGCCATGAGTACTCCTACCACCGTTCTCATCACCGGCGCCTCCACTGGCATCGGCGCCACGTATGCCGAGCGCTTCGCACAACGCGGGCACGACCTGGTACTGGTAGCCCGCGACAAGAATCGTTTGGACGCTCTCGCCGCGCAACTGCGTGAAAAACACAATGTCGGCATCGATGTACTTCAGGCTGACTTGACTCAAAGCAGCGACTTGCAGACCGTTGAGACACGCCTGCGCGATGATGCCAGCATTGGCATCCTGGTAAACAATGCCGGCGCCGCGCAATCCGGCAGCTTTGTCGAACAGTCCACCGACAGCGTTGCTCAGTTGGTTACGCTCAACACGACTGCACTGGTGCGGCTTGCCAGCGCTATCGCACCACGCCTGGCACAAGCGGGTGACGGCGCTATTATCAACATAGGTTCAGTGGTTGGCCTGGCGCCCGAGTTCGGCATGACGGTCTACGGTGCCACTAAAGCCTTTGTGCTGTTTCTATCACAAGGTATGAGCCTGGAATTGACGCCCAGAGGTGTCTATGTGCAAGCCGTCTTGCCAGCAGCCACTCGTACCGAAATCTGGGAGCGGGCAGGCATCGACATCAACACTCTGTCTGACGTCATGGAAGTGGGAGATCTGGTCGATGCGGCGCTGGTTGGCTTTGATCGTCGCGAGCCGGTGACGATTCCCCCCTTGCAGGATGGTGCCCGCTGGGATGCCTTGCAGGCTGCACGTCAGGCCTTGCTGTCGCAGATCCGGCAATCCGATGTCGCCGAGCGATACAAAGCCAAGGCATAAAACCCTGGTGAAGCAGGCGCTGGTAATAGAGCGCCTGCAACGGCCTACCTCAGTTGCAGCTTTTCGACCCGCATCACGGGGCCAATATAACCATTCAAGTTAGTCCCATTCAAAGCGATGAGAGTTGAATCAATATGAAGGCATTTTCAATCGATCGTTACGGCAAAAAGAATGGGCACATCAGCGAGGCGCCTACCCCTGAAGTGGGTGCCCATGACGTTCTTGTTCAGGTGCATGCCGCCAGCGTCAACGTGCTCGACTCGAAGATCAGCACCGGCGAATTCAAGCTGATTTTGCCGTATTCATTTCCGTTGATATTGGGTAATGACCTGGCGGGAGTGGTCGTGAGTACAGGGGCCTCAGTGCGGCGCTTCAAGCCGGGTGATGAGGTTTATGCACGCCCACCTGAAAAGCGCATAGGCACATTCGCCGAGCTGATTGCGGTGCACGAAGACGCCCTCGCGTTGAAACCTGAAAACATCAGCATGGAAGAGGCAGCCTCTCTCCCGCTGGTTGCGCTGACGGCTTGGCAGGTGCTGGTTGAAACCGCCAGGCTGAAACAAGGCCAGAAGGTGTTTATCCACGCCGGCTCCGGTGGCGTCGGCAGCCTCGCCATCCAGTTGGCCAAGCATCTGGGCGCCTTCGTTGCGACAACCACCAGCACAAGTAATGTGGATTGGGTGAAGGCACTAGGAGCAGACGTCGTCATCGACTACAAGAAGCAAAATTTCGAAAGCGTTTTGCAAGACTATGACGTCGTATTAAATAGCCTGGGCGCTGATCAGTTGGAGAAGTCGCTTACCATTCTGAAGCCGGGTGGTCAGCTCATATCGATCTCGGGGCCGCCGACTCCACAGTTTGCCCAAGAGCAAAAGTTGCCCTGGGTACTGGGCCTGGTTATGCGTATGTTGAGCAGCGGCATCCGCAGAAAGGCACGCAAAAAGGATATCAGCTATGGGTTTGTGTTTATGCGTGCCAGTGGTGCCCAACTGGATAAGATCACGGCGCTCATCGAGTCCGGAATTATAAAGCCGGTGATTGACCGAACATTTCCTTTCGAGTCGACAGCCGACGCCTTGAGCTATGTCAAACAAGGAAGGTCAAAGGGCAAGGTCGTTATTAAAATAAAATAACTAATCCTGTCACTCCATGATCATTGTTCTGATTGAGTGACGCGACTTGGCAATAACTTATTCACCCCACTATTAGATGCATTCAAAAAACCGCCTATATCCAGCCATTGTGGCATTGGAGTATCAAATGCGTACATCTCCCGAAAGAACCGCGATAGTAACCGGTGCGTCATCTGGTATTGGTCACGCTACTGCTGAGGCTCTGGTTCGGGCTGGATATACGGTGTTTGGCACGAGCCGCAAGGGCGGCGACGGTCCAACGCAGGTGTCCATGCTCACTTGCGATGTGACAGACAGTGAATCTGTCAGCGCTCTAATTTCAACCGTACTCGCTCAGACGGGGCGGATCGACCTGTTGGTCAATAATGCCGGCGTCGGCCTACTGGGTGGCGCGGAGGAATTCTCGATTTCACAGGTGCAGGCACTGTTCGATGTCAATCTGTTCGGCGTCATCCGCATGACCAATGCGGTATTACCGTCGATGCGGCAACAGGGCCAGGGGCGCATCATTAATATCGGATCGATTTTGGGATTAGTACCCGCGCCTTACTCCGCTCATTATTCAGCGGTCAAACATGCTCTAGAGGGCTATTCGGAATCTCTTGATCACGAGGTTCGTGCCTTCAATATTCGAGTTTCGGTTATCGAGCCCGCATTTGTGCGAACCGTCTTCGATCAGAACGGTATTGAACCGGATTCACTATTAAAGGAGTACGACCAGGCTCGAGCCGGGTTCAAAGCGTTGCTAAGCGATGTGATGCCGAAAGCCGATCTGCCAGAAGTCGTGGCGGCTGTAGTCGTGAAAGCAGCGAGCGATGTTCGCCCCAAGCATCGCTACACCGCCGGGAACGCCGCGAAGCAAATCAGCCTACTGCGCCGTTTTGCTCCCGCAGGATTTTTTGACAAGAGCTTACGCAAGCAATTCCGCCTCCCGGTCTGACGGACAGCGCCCAAACCAAAACGCCCCACACTTCAACCGAAGGCGGGGCGTTTTCTCTCACGTCACTTCACATCAATCACATCGCCGTATGAAAGATCTGCTCAATCTCGTCCTGAGTGGCAGGACGCGGATTGGTAAAGCCGCAGGCATCTTTCATGGCATTGGCTGCCAGGGTCGGAATATCGTCAGCCTTGACGCCCAACTCGACGAGGCCGCTCGGAATTCCCACATCCGCCGACAGTTTGCGGATAGCCGTAATCGCCGCCGCAGCGCCCTTCTGCGCATCCAGATGCTGAGTCTCAACCCCCATCGCATGGGCGATGTCTTTAAACCGGGCCGGGCCTACGCTGGCGTTGAAGCTCGACACATGGGGCAGCAGGATCGCGTTGCACACGCCGTGAGGCAGGTCGTAGAAGCCGCCCAGTTGGTGCGCCATGGCGTGCACATAACCCAGCGACGCATTGTTGAAGGCCATGCCGGCAAGGAATTGCGCATAGGCCATGTTTTCCCGGGCGGTCATGTCGTTACCCTGGGCAACGGCGGTGCGCAGGTTGGCCGAGATCAATTCGATGGCCTTGAGTGCGCAGGCGTCGGTGATCGGCGTGGCCGCTGTCGACACGTAGGCTTCCACCGCGTGGGTCAGTGCGTCCATGCCGGTGGCGGCGGTCAGGCCTTTGGGCATGGCGGCCATCAGCGAAGGGTCGTTGACCGATAACAGAGGTGTGACGTTGCGGTCGACGATGGCCATTTTCACGTGGCGGACTTCGTCGGTGATGATGCAGAAGCGGGTCATTTCACTCGCCGTTCCGGCGGTGGTGTTGATCGCGATCAGTGGCATTTGCGGCTTGGCGGATTGGTCCACGCCTTCGTAGTCACTGATGTGCCCGCCGTTGGCGGCGCACAGGGCAATGCCCTTGGCGCAGTCATGGGGTGAACCGCCGCCCAGGGAAATAATGAAATCGCAGTCGCTGCGGCCCAGCAATTCAAGGCCTTTCTCGACATTGCTGACGGTGGGGTTCGGTTTGGCGCCGTCAAACAGGGTGGAGTCGATGTCTTGCTGGGCCAACAGGCCGGCGACCTTGGCAGCCACGCCGGCTTTGGCCAGGCCGGCATCGGTGACGATCAGGGCTTTGCGGAACCCGTACTTGCGGATTGCGAGCATCGCCTCGTCGAGGCTGCCAATGCCCATCATGTTCACGGATGGAATGAAGAAGGTGCTGCTCATGATAATTCCTCTTTTTATTCTGGAAACGCGGGAGTCAGGTGAGGTTTTCTACTCATATCGCAGGGGGTGCGGTGCGTCTTGTTGTCATCGTTGACGATCACGAAGCTGAGCCTAAACCTCTGGCGCCAGGCCGAAATGGTCCTTTAGCGGGCATTGGCTCCTCCTTTAGTACTGGGTGAGTGGACGCACCTGCAGCTGATGTGCCCTATCGAGAATGCGGTGTTGAATCCCCAATCATTCGACATCGAAGAGGCCACTTCAGATTCTCTTCCGGAGTTCGCAGCGGTTCATGCGAGTAGCTTTCATACCAAGCCAGAACATCGTCAGTTGAGCCAGGCTTCGTTTGCAGGGCTGATGTCAAATGATCGTCTGAAGATCTACGTCCTTAAAGCTGATGGGCAGGTCGTTGCAGGCGCGTTGATGTACCTGGCCAGCAATGGTGTTGCCTACCTGGGGACGGCGGCTACCCGAAAAAATGCACGAGGCCTGGGCTACCACGGAGCGCTGATATCTCACCGGATAGAGCAAGCAAAGAAGCACGGCAGCCTTGTGGTCGCCGCGACAGCGCTTCCCGGTTCGCAGAGTCGGCGTAATTTGCAGCGCACTGGGCTGGCGCCATCTCATGCTCAGGCGCTGTATCGTTTGGCAGGTGGTTGAAAGATGTCGGTGCGGGGGCGTTTGCTAATGGCCGACAATGGCCTTTCGTGGCCGCTTTATGACGGCAATTCAACAGCAGCTCTCGCTTAGGGGAAATTAGGGGGGCAGACACTATTATTAAACGTCGTCTGACCCACAGAGGGCGCTTTCCAACCGGAAAATAAATCCGTCCATTTTTCTACAGTGATGGCCCCCTCAATACCCGTCACATTGGATCTTTCTTTATCAAACTGCCGCTCTAGACTGGCTCCATCCCCCTTGGCCACTCGGAAAGAACCCCATGTCCGCCCACGACTTCGATTGCCAACCCGATCTGCGCGGCAGCACACTGAGGCTTAAACCTCTGGCAGACAGTGATCTTGACGCTATGTTTCAGGCAGCGGCTGATCCACACATCTGGGACGGCCATCCCGCCAGGGATCGTTATAAACGCGATGTGTTCGAGGTGTACTTCGCCTCTCTACTCGCCACGAAGAAAGCGCTCGCGGTCACTGATATTGCCTCAGGGGATATCGTTGGCACATCAAGCTACTACACGCCGCCGGATCTACCGAACAGCATAGCCATCGGCTTTACCTTTCTGGTGCGTGCGAAGTGGGGTGGCGATGCCAACCGCGAGCTTAAGCAGTTGATGCTGGAGCATGCATTCCGGGCTTACGACATCGTCTATTTCCACATAGCGCCTACAAACATTCGTTCGCAAACGGCCACGCTGAAGTTGGGCGCAGTGCATTTGTATGACGCCGAACTGAAAATATCCGCCAAGCCGGCCTTGGCGAAGTGTTACGGACTGACGCGCGCTCACTGGGAGGCATCGCTGAGGTGAAAGGCGCGGTCACTCATCTACGGATGTTCCAACCCAAAACCTGAATCGCCCCGAGTTTAGTAGACGCTTTAGATGTCTGCATCTGGCCGTTTTCTGACTCTCACGACGTGCAGAAAACGGCCAAAAGCTGCCGCTCACCTAAGATAAATTTCGAACGTCCCAACGCCTCGAATGAGCCCCTCGTAGCCGCAAAACAAAGCCTGTTAACAGGCCTCTCAACGCGTCGCACATTGACCTATCCGAAGAAAATCTTTAAGCGCCGCCTGATAGAGCGTCAATGGCTGATTGTCCGTATTGAATAGTGCAAACGGAATCATCGTGAGATGTGAAAACGACGTGGAGTTGATCGAGTAGGTTTTCTGCCTGCAAAAGCGCTGATCCTTATTCAATATAAAATCAAACTTGAAAAGGTTTGTCCGCGTACACCAACTGGGGATCAAACCCAGACTCAGGCCCGTCAAGTATTCTTGTCCGCAAGCGCCGCCAGATGAGAACTCCGAGATCTCTATTTCTAATGCCGGCAGGGTCGGGGCAGCAAGGCTGGAGCCCTTATCCTGTGCATCGGGAATAACTTTGAGTGTCGCAGCGTATGCGTCCTTGCCGAAGCGACTGTCTTTCCATGGGGAGTTTATTGCGTAACTGAAGCTGGAGATGATTTCTTTTGTTTCGGGTTCAGCGGGTTCGTTGATTGTCGGCTGGGACGAATAAGATGTGCAGCCGGAACAGAATATCGCAATGCTGACAAACACAAACCCGCTGGCTATTAAGCGACGCATACTCAGTTTTCCCTAACTATCAATTAGCCGACATTCCTGCCACTTGATGCCGAATAGCATCTTATTTACACGTCGGATTGCTGAATCAGAATAACAGGGCAGACTGTACGTGCGACACATCGGGAGAGAAAAGGCCGCCGCCAAGGAAAAACCGATGTCCCCGAATTACTGCATCCAGGACTCGTCGGGCGGTTATCACACCCGCAGCGTTACCCCTCGGGCAATAAGCCGACCAGGCCTGGTATTGGATGGTTGCTGTTTGTGCAGCCACTTTCGCGCCGGCCCTTTTGCGCTGAAAAAACGGCGCTCTTGACCGTCAATCCGCAGGGAGCACTTCATGTACACATCGCAGGTCAAAACCTGGAAGCACTTTAAAAAGATGTTGTGGCTTTCCAGCTGACAGATCCCGCTGTCAAGTCAAAGTAGGATATGTAACGATATATGACTCAGCCCCTGATACTGCCCATTACAGGAACCCACTCTGATGCTCGCCGCCTTCAGACACTACCCGTTTTCGGTCAATCTGCTGCTGTCGTCTGCGTTGTTTCTGACACTGGGGCGCGCCATTACCCTGCCGTATATGGTGATTTATCTGTCATCCAACTTCACGTTGGGTATCAGCGACATCGGCCTGGTGGTGGGCGGTGCGATGCTTGTCGGCTCGTTGCTAAGCCTTTACGGCGGTTACCTGACTGACAAGATTTCCAGCTATCGATTGATCCTGAGTTTCACGGGTTTCTTCACCGTGGGCTTCATCGGTATGTGCGTCACGTCGCACCTGTGGCTGTTTTTCCTGTTTCTGGTGTCGTTCAATTTCGCCTATTCGGTTATCGACATTGTGGTCAAGGCCGCGTTTGGCAAACTGCTGCCGGAAGCCGAACGCGGCAAAGTGTTTTCGGTGCGCTACACCCTGATCAACGTGGGTTACGCGGTGGGGCCGTTCATTGGCGCCGGGCTCGCGCACATGGATATGAAACTGCCGTTCTTGATATCTGCGATCCTCGGCATGGGCTTCTTCGTGACTTATATGGTGTGGGGCGACAGGAGCCTCAGCTCCGCCGACCCGGCCAATGCGCCGGTGTCGTTCGTCGCGGTGGGGCGCATTCTGCTCAAGGACTATCGCCTGGTCTGCTTCACGGTTGGCGGCGCGTTGAGCGCTGTGGCGTTCGGCCAGTTCACCGGCTACATCTCCCAATACCTGGTGACTACAAGCACCCCGGAATTTACCTACCAGGTCATCAGTTCGGTGGTGGCGGTTAATGCGACGGTGGTGATCTGCCTGCAGTACATGGTGGGCAAGCGCATTACCAATGAGCATTTGAATCAATGGCTGACGGCGGGCTTCAGTCTGTTTCTGCTGGGCGTCGTCGGTTTTGCGTTGTCCACCACCGTGTTGCATTGGGCGTTGGCCGTGGGGATATTCACCGTGGGTGAAATCATCGTGTTCCCGGCCGAGTACATGTTCATCGACCGCATCGCGCCGGAGCACTTGCGCGGCATGTATTACGGCGCGCAAAACCTGTCCAGCCTCGGCGGTGCGCTGGGGCCGGTGTTGTGCGGATTTGCCCTGGCATCGCAGCCGGCGCATTTCATGTTCTATATGCTCGCAGCGTTTATCGTGGCGGGCGGGTGTTTCTATCTGATGGGCGCTTCCTATTCGAAACGCTATGACACTGGACGCGGTGATCGCGGCCAGTGAGTGCAAAGGACCGCTCTTAGCCACAAGCAGCGGACAACGCCAAACCATCCGGTGTTACTGCACCTTGCACAACCCTTTTCCAAACACATCCGTGGCCTTTGTATTCGGCCAGCCTGGAAATTGCAGGTCATGGGACAGGTTCGTTATCGCCACGTTAGCCAGGAAGGGGTGAGCCTTTTTGATATCGATAACGGCCTTTGCAAAGTCATCAGTATTGGAAAGGCACATCGTCAGCGAGTTTGCGTGGAAGTTGCCGATATAGGCGACGTCCCCAGGCTTGACGCTGAAGGTCAGCGGTTTTTTCTGATCGGCACTGAACCCGTCATAAAAACGGTAGAACCAGTGGGTGACGTCATAGGTGCCCGCAGGTACTTCGTATACGAAGGTATTGCCCATGATATGCGGTTTGCCAAGAACTTCGTTGTTCTGGTCCAGGGTGGTAAGTGCGATGCGTGTCGCTATCGCTTGGGGGTTCGGATCCTGATATTTGAGCAGTACATACAGCCCGTGGGGCTGAGTGAGAAAGCCCTCGGAAACAAAACCGACAATAATGGCTTTTTGCGGATCGATGGGCTTTCGTTCATCAGCGCGATCAATCATGTTGGAAGGGGTGGCGCAGCCGCCCAGCGATAGCATCGCGGCGAACGCCAGTAACCACTTGTTCATCCTTTATTTCCTTGTGGTGAAATTGCGAACCGGTAGGGCATACCGGGTCAATCGTTGGTAAAGCGGCGTACTGCCCTCAGAAAGCTCCATGAGTTACACGACGAAAAACCTGGGGGCCGGGTTTGAGACTACCTGAGCTGCAGCTTAGGGCAAAACGCCACAAACTATCCCAACTCCCGCCCCAAAAACGGCGCAGTCCGGCTGCTCTTGCTCTTCGCAACTTTCTGCGGGGTGCCACTCACCACCACCTTCCCGCCGCGATCCCCTGCCCCCGGCCCGATATCAATCACCCAATCACTCTGCGCCACCACGCGCATTTCATGCTCCACCACAATCACCGTATGCCCCGCCTCCACCAGGTGATTGAGCTGGCTCAACAACCGGTCCACATCCCGCGGATGCAACCCGGTAGTCGGCTCATCCAGCACATACAACGTGGCGCCGCGAGCATTGCGCTGCAGCTCGGTCGCCAGTTTGATCCGCTGCGCCTCCCCGCCCGACAACTCGGTGGCCGGCTGGCCAAGGCGCAAATACCCCAGCCCGATATCCCGCAGCACTTGCAGCGAGCGCAGCACGCCCGGCTCTTCGGCAAACACCTCAACCGCCTGCTCAACCGTCAGCCCCAGCACTTGGGCGATGGTCAATCCTTGCCACTTGATCGCTAACGTATCCGGGTTGTATCGCGCGCCATGGCACGTCGGGCATGGCGCGTACACGCTGGGCATGAACAGCAATTCGACGCTGACAAAACCTTCGCCTTCGCAGTTCGGGCAACGCCCTTTGGCGACGTTGAAGGAGAACTGCCCCGCATCGTAATTCCGCTTTTTCGCCGCCGGTGTAGCGGCGAACAGTTTGCGTACGTTGTCGAACAGGCCGGTGTAGGTCGCGAGGTTGGAGCGCGGTGTGCGGCCGATGGGTTTCTGGTCCACTTGTACCAGGCGGCGGATGTGTTCCAGGCCGCCGCTGATGCGTCCGCCACTGGTTTGCGGGGCGTCGTCTTCGAGGCTGGGTTCGTCTTCGGTTTCCACCACACGGCCCAGGCCTGCGCCTACCAGTTCCAAAAGCGCCTGGCTGACGAGGCTGGATTTGCCCGAGCCGGAGATGCCGGTGACGGCGGTGAAGCAGCCCAAGGGGAAGCTCACGCTCAGGTCGTTGAGGTTGTTGCGCGTGACGCCTTCCAGGCTCAGCCAGCCGGTGGGTTGGCGCGGTGGTTGGCTCACCGGGCGCTTTTCGGCGAACAGGTATTCGCGGGTTTGCGATGCTTCGATCTGCGCGAGGCCTGCGGGCGGGCCGCTGTACAGGACCTGGCCGCCGTGCTCGCCGGCAGCCGGGCCGACGTCGATCAGCCAGTCGGCGCGGCGCATGGTTTCCAGGTCGTGTTCCACCACGAATAGGGAGTTGCCGGCGGCCTTCAATCGGTCGAGGGCGGCGAACAGCGCTTCGCCGTCGGCGGGGTGCAGGCCGGCGGACGGTTCGTCCAACACGTAGATCACGCCGAACAGTTGTGAGCCCAGTTGGGTGGCCAGGCGCAGGCGTTGCAGCTCGCCGGAGGACAGGGTCGGCGTGCTGCGTTCCAGGGCCAGGTAGCCCAGGCCAAGGTCGGTCAGGGTGCTGACGCGCTCCAGCAGGTCCTGGGCGATGCGCTGGGCAGCCAGGCGTTTTTCCACGGAGAGTTTTTTATCGCCCTGCCCTTCGGCCACCGGGCGCAGCAGTTCGGCGAGTTGCAGCAGGGACATTTGCGACAGCTCGCCAATGTCCACCCCGGCAAATTTCACCGACAGCGCGGCCTTGTTCAGGCGCTTGCCTTCGCACAACGGGCATGGGCTGCCTTGCATGAATTGCGAAACGCGCTTTTTCATCAGGGCGCTTTGGGAGTGGGTGAAGGTGTGCAGGATGTAGCGCCGGGCGCCGGTGAAGGTGCCCTGGTAGCTCGGCTCCAGTTTGCGTTTGAGGGCGTCGCGGGTTTGGGCCGGGGTGAGACCCGCATATACCGGCGCAGTGGGCGTTTCTTCGGTGAAGAGGATCCAGTCACGCTGTTTTTTCGGCAGATCGCGCCACGGGATGTCGACGTCGTAGCCGAGGGTGACGAGGATGTCGCGCTGGTTCTGGCCTTGCCACGCCAGCGGCCAGGAGGCGACGGCGCGCTGGCGGATGGTGAGGGACGGATCGGGCACCATCAGGGCTTCGGTCACTTCGTACACGCGGCCCAGGCCGTGGCATTGCGGGCAGGCGCCTTGTGGCAGGTTGGGGGAAAAGTCTTCGGCGTACAGCATCGCTTGCCCCGCCGGGTAGCTGCCGGCGCGCGAGTAGAGCATGCGGATCAGGCTGGACAAGGTGGTGACGCTGCCCACCGAGGAGCGGGTGCTGGGGGTGCCGCGCTGTTGTTGCAGGGCCACGGCGGGGGGCAGGCCTTCGATGGAGTCGACGTCGGGGACGCCCACCTGGTCGATCAGGCGGCGGGCGTAGGGCGCGACGGATTCGAAGTAGCGCCGCTGGGCTTCGGCGTAGACGGTGGAAAAAGCCAGCGAGGATTTGCCGGAGCCTGACACACCGGTGAACACCACCAGGGCGTCGCGGGGGATGTCCACGTCGACGTTGCGCAGGTTGTGCTCCCGGGCGCCCCGCACCCGGACGAAGCCTGGGCGTTGGGTGGTGAGCGAGGTGTCGGGGGGCAGGTTGCGCTGGGAAGTCATGGGTAACCTTGTCGGTGTGCTCAAGTCAGTGAAGATCAATTGTGGGAGCCGGGCTTGCCCGCGATGACGGTGTGCCAGTTACCGAATGGGGTGCCTGACACTCCGCCATCGCGGGCAAGCCCGGCTCCCACAGTGGTTTGGTGTTGCTGGCTGGATCTCCATTCGTCACATCATCCGGGAGTTCAGCACCGAGCGCACTCGTTGGGCCAACTCATCCGGGCCATAGGGTTTGCTCAGCAGGTGAATATCCTGGCTCAGCAGGTGGTTGCTGGAAAGAATGTCGCGGGTGTGCCCGGAGGTAAACAGCACCGCCACCGCCGGTACTTGCTCCCGCGCCCATTCGGCCAGGTCGGTACTTTTGAGCCGGCCCGGCATCACCACGTCGGTAAAGATCAGGTCGGGTTGCAGGCCGGCGCGCAGCATCCCCATGGCGCGGTCGCCGTCTTCGGCGGTCAGTACGGTGTAGCCGGATTGTTCGAGCAGTTCCACCGCCGCGGTGCGCACGCCTTCGTTGTCCTCGACCACCAGGATCGTCTCCTGGCCGCCGGTGTGTTGGGTGAGCTCGACGGGCGCTTCCTGGCTTTGCGGCTCTGCAAGGCTGCGGGGGAAATACATCTGCACCACGGTGCCGCTGCCCTCCTCGCTCGCGACCTCCACATGCCCGCCACTTTGCCGCACAAACCCGAACACCATGCTCAACCCCAGGCCAGTGCCGTGGCCATCCGGCTTGGTGGTAAAGAACGGTTCGAAGGCCCGCGCCAGAATCGTCGGCGACATGCCGGCGCCGCTGTCGGTGACGGCCAGGCGTACGTACTCGCCGGGGTTGATGCTTTTACCGATGCAGTCCGGCGGATTGAGGATGATGTTTTCGCCGGTAATCCGAATCACGCCCTCGCCTTTCATCGCGTCCCGGGCGTTGATCGCCAGGTTGAGCAAGGCGTTTTCCAGTTGGTTGCGGTCGACATGGATGCACCACGGATCCTGGGGCAGCTGCACGTCAATGTGGATGGTTTCCCCCAACGCCCGCTGCAGCAATTCCCCCAGGCCTTCGTAGATGCGCAGCGGGTTGTACACCGCCGGCGACAGCGGCTGGCGACGGGCAAACGCCAGCAGTTGCGAGGTCAGCTTGGCCCCGCGCTCCACGGCCGCAATGGCGGCGCTGACCCGGCGTTGCACCTGGGGGTTATCCGGTTCATGCCGGGCCAGCAGGTGCAGGTTGCCGGCGACCACTTGCAGCAGGTTGTTGAAGTCGTGGGCCACGCCGCCGGTCAGGCCACCGATGGCCTCGAGCTTTTGCGACTGGCGCAACTGTTCTTCGGCGGTGGAACGGGCCTGCACTTCCGCCGCGACGCGCTGCTCCAGGTTGTGGGTGAGCTCCTGGCGCAGGCGTTCGGAGATCATATGTTCGGTAGTCTCCACCACAATCGCCAACACCCCGCCCGGCCGCTGGTCGTCACCGGCTACGGGGCTGTAATACAGATCCATCCAGACTTCTTCGGGGCGGCCGTCGCGCAGCAGTTCCAGGGGCAGATTGCGGTAGGACAAAGTGCCGCCGGCCAGGCAGGTGTCGACCACATGGCGGTTGAAGTCGGCGACTTCCGGCCAGCCCAGTTCCACCGTCACCCCCAGCAGATACGGGTGACGGCCACCGGCAAACACCGAATAGCTGTCGTTGTAGATCATGTAACCCGCCGGCCCCCACAACATCACCATGGGCATCGGCGAGGCCAGCATCATCTGCACGGCACTCACCAGGCTGCCGGGCCAGTGGTCCAGCGGGCCGAGGTCGGTGGCGGACCAGTCGAAAGCACGAATCCTCCGGGCCATTTCCCCAGCCCAGCCTTCACAGCCGTGGGTATTCGATAAAAACTGCATCGGTCGGCTCTGCAAAAAGATAAAAGGTGGGCGGCAATGAAAACTTTGAGCCCGACAGCAGCGGTTGGTTTCATTGCATAGTGCTGATGCACGGATGAACGGGCAAGGGCCGGCTCAGCGAAAATCCCGGCTGCGCACACTGATACCCGACAGCAGCGGGGTCAGGTCGGTCAGGCGCCCGGCGATCAGGTGCCGAACCTCCCCCACCGCCTCCCAGCGCCCATCCACCTTGAGCAAACGCGAGCCCACCAGCGCCTGGCGTTGGCGCTCGGCCAAGTCGCGCCAGACCACCACGTTGATATTGCCGAATTCATCTTCCAGGGTGACGAAGGTGACGCCGCTGGCGGTGCCCGGGCGTTGTCGACCGGTGACCAAACCGGCGACGCTCACATTGCGTCCATGCTCGACCCACAACAACTCTTGGGAACTGCGGCAACGCCGTGCCCGCAGCTCATCGCGCAACAACGCCAGGGGATGTGGACCGAGGGTGGTGCCGACGCTGGCGTAGTCGGCATACAGGTCCTCGCCCACCGTCGGTTGCGGCAGCTCCACCACCGCCTCTTCAGGGCTGGCCACCCCGGCGAACAGGCCCAGTTGCTTCTGCACCCCGGCCACTTCCCAGCGCGCCCGGTGCCGATGCCCGGCCAGGCCACGCAAGGCGCCGGCATCCGCCAGCAGTTCCTGGGCGCGGGTGTCCAACCGGGCCCGTTCGCCCAAGTCGGCAATGTCAAAAAACGCCCGGGCCTGACGCGCCGTTTCGATGCGCCGGCCATCCTCTTCGCGAAACCCGCAGATCATCCGCAAGCCCATGCGAATGGCCGGTTGCTGGCCGTCGATCGGTTCAAGGCTGCAATCCCAGTCACTGGCCTGCACGTCCACCGGGCGGATCTGCAAATGATGGCGCCGGGCGTCCTGCAGGATCTGGTCCGGGCTGTAGAAGCCCATGGGCCAACTGTTGATCAGGGCGCAGGCAAACGCTGCCGGCTCGTGACATTTGAGCCAGCAACTGGCGTAGGTCAGCAAGGCGAAACTGGCGGCGTGGGACTCGGGAAATCCGTAGCTGCCAAAGCCCTTGATCTGCTCGAAAATCTGCGCGGCGAAGGCTTCGGTGTAGCCGTTTTTCAGCATGCCGGTGCGCAGGCGTTGCTGGTGGGGTTCGAGGCCACCGTGGCGCTTCCAGGCGGCCATGGAGCGGCGCAACTGGTCGGCTTCGCCGGGGCTGTAATCAGCAGCGACCATGGCGATCTGCATGACCTGCTCCTGGAACAGCGGGATGCCCAGGGTGCGCTCCAGCACGGACTTGAGTTCCGCCGATGGGTAGGTGGTTTCTTCCTCGTTGTTTCGCCGCCGCAGGTACGGATGCACCATGCCGCCCTGAATCGGGCCCGGGCGCACGATGGCGACCTCAATAACCAGGTCGTAGAATTTTTTCGGCCGCAAACGCGGCAACATCGACATCTGCGCCCGCGATTCAATCTGGAACACGCCAATGGTGTCGGCCTTGCTGATCATCGCGTAGGTCGCCGCGTCTTCCTTGGGCACCGAGGCCAGGCTCAGGTCCCGGTTGCGATGGCGGCGCAGCAGGTCGAAGCAGCGGCGAATCGCACTGAGCATGCCCAGCGCGAGGATATCCACCTTGAGCAGGCCCACCGCGTCGAGGTCGTCCTTGTCCCACTGGATGATGGTGCGCTCGGCCATGGCGGCATTTTCCACCGGCACCAGGGTGTCCAGCGGGTGTTCGGAAATCACGAAACCGCCGGGGTGCTGGGACAGGTGCCGAGGGAAGCCGATCAGTTGCTGAGTGAGTGTGAGCACCCGGCGCAGCACCGGGCTGTCGGGGTCGAAGCCGCCTTCGCGCAGGCGTTCCAGAGGTGGCGCTTCATCGCTCCAGCGTCCGCAGCAGTCGGCCAGGGCGTTGACCTGGTCCGGCGGCAACCCGAGGGCCTTGGCCACGTCGCGCACCGCGCCGGCACCGTGGTAGCTGCTGACCACCGCCGTCAACGCGGCGCGGGTGCGGCCGTAGCGTTGGAAGACGTATTGCAGCACTTCTTCGCGGCGTTCGTGTTCGAAGTCCACGTCGATGTCTGGCGGCTCGTTGCGTTCTCGGGACAGGAAGCGTTCGAACAGCATGCTGGTGAGGCTTGGGTCGATCTCGGTGATGCCCAGGGCAAAACACACCGCCGAGTTGGCCGCCGAGCCGCGGCCCTGGCACAGGATCGAACGGCTGCGGGCAAAGCGCACAATGTCGTGCACAGTGAGGAAGTAGCTTTCGTAGCCCAGCTCGCTGATCAGCTTCAGCTCATCGTTGATCTGCCGAAGGGTCTTGGCGTCCACGCCTTTCGGCCAGCGCTGGGCAATGCCCTCTTCGGTCAGGGTGCGCAGCCAGGTTTCCGGGGTTTGCCCTGCAGGCACCAGTTCACGCGGGTATTGATAGCGCAACTGGCCGAGGTCAAAGGTGCAGCGGCGGGCGATGTTCAGAGACTCTTCCAGCAAGTGCGCCGGGTACAGCGCGGCCAAGGCATCGAGGCTGCGCAAGTGCCGCTCGCCATTGGGATGCAGGCGCGTGCCGGCTTCAGCCACGGGTACGTGATGACGGATCGCGGTCATGGTGTCTTGCAGGGCGCGACGGCCACGCACATGCATATGCACATCGCCGCAGGCCACCGCCGGCAAGTGCAGGCTGGCGGCCAGGTTCAGGCGTTGCTCAAGGTGGCGAGCATCGTTCTGGCCGCAGTGCAGCTCCACGGCCAGCCACAGGCAGTCGGTGAAGGTGCTGCGCAGCCATTGGATATGGGCCTGGGTGTCAGTGTCTTCGACCAGCCATAACGCCAACAGGCCTTGCACGCAGGTGAAGTCTTCCTGCAACAGGCGGTAGTGACCTTTTTCCGCCCGGCGGCGGGCGATGGTGATCAGCCGGCACAGGTGCTGGTAGCCCTCCAGGTTCTCCACCAGCAGCACCAGCCTGGGGCCGTTTTCGAGGCGCATCTCGCTGCCGATGATCAGCGGCAACTCGACGGCCTTGGCCGCCTGCCAGGCGCGGACGATGCCCGACAAGGTGCATTCATCAGTGATTGCCAGCGCCTCGTAGCCTTGCTGTTTGGCTCGCTCAAACAGTTCCCTGGCGCTGGAGGCGCCACGCTGGAAACTGAAGTTGGACAGGCAATGCAGTTCCACGTACTTCATGCGAACCAGCCTTGCAGCCACAGCGCGCCGCTTTCGCCGACGGTGCGGTACGCCCAGCCCTGCTGGCCGGCGCGAGTGCGCACCAGGTAGTAGTCACGGCGCACATCGGCGCCATCCCACCAGCCGGACTCGATGCGCTCCGGGCCCATCAATATCTGCAAGCCCTGCTCGGCCAGGGGCGTCGGTTCATGCAGCAACCAGCCGGGACGCTGCAGGTTGTTTGAGGGCGCGCACGGGCGAGTGTCGGCACCGGGTTGCCAGGCGCATTCGGGGCGGTGGTCGGCGTGAAAGCGCAGGCCTTGTACCGCCTCGTCCCCCAGCCGCGCCCGCAGGCGTTCGCGCAGCTGTTCCCACGGCAGGGTTTGTTGCGGGCGCTCGTCGAACAGGTCCTGGCGCTGGGGCACAAACACCGGCAGGTCCTGGGCCACCAGGCGAAAGCCACGCACCGGCGAGGTGACTTGGACCTGCTCCAGGCGACCGCGGGCCAGTTCGAACAGCATCGCCGCGTCGCGCTCGGCGCTGAGCAGGCCGACCTTGATCACGGTGTCGGGTTCTGCGGCGTGTTCCAGGTGCAGGTCAAAACGCTGCACGCCACTGTCGCGGCCACACAGAAACGCCGACAGGTCGCCAGTCAAGCGGCGCAAGGGAAACAGCAAGGCCTGGTGGGATAACACATCAAAATTCAGCTCGATGCGCACATCGAAACGGTCCGGCGGCTGGTAGAACGCCAGGGCCAGCGGCCGTTGCCCGCTCAGTGCATCAAGGTGCTTGAGCAGCGCCGCGTCGAAACGCCGGGCCAGGGTATGCCGGGGCAACGCCTGCACCTGGGCCAAGGTGCGCAAGCCCATGCGTGACAATGCGGTGGCAGCCTGCGGGTCGAGGCCGGCGCGGTCGATGGGGATGGGCGCCAGGGCTTGTTGCAGGCATGACTCATCGGCCACGGCCAGGCCGTCGTAGGCATTCGCCAGGATCCGCGCCGCCGCCGGGTTCGGCGCGGCGACGATGCGGTGACGAAACCCCAGTTCGGTCAGCTCCTTGCGCAAGCGTGCCTCAAGCTGCGGCCAGGGCCCGAACAGGCCCAGGCTCGACTCGATCTCGAACAGCAACGCCCGTGGGTAAAACACGCTGACCTGGGAGCTGAAACGGTAGGCCCAGGCGGCCAGAAATTGCTGCCAGTACTCGATCTGCGCCGGGTCGTATTCGGCGCAGGCAAACGCCTTGGTCAAGGCATGGGCTGCCGTCAGGGATTGGCCGGGACGCAGGCCGAGTTTGCGCGCGGCCTCATTGACGGTTTGCAGCACCCGCCGCTGCGGCGTGCCGGCCAGCAGGGCCAACGGCTGATCTGGCTCGGGGCGCGAACGCAGCACCCCGTCCAGCGCCAATTGCGGGAAGACAATACACACCCAGCGCATGCCAACCTCAGTGCCCAAGCGCAATGGGCGCGGGATGGGCCAGGCCGCCCCGGCACTTGAGCACCCGCACCTGCGCCGGGCTGGCCTCCACCGCCAGGCGCAAGGCGGCCGGTGACGGGTTGATGGCTTCGTTCAAGGAGCGCCAGGCAAAGGCCAGGGTCTGGCCGGTTTCCGCCGCCACCTGCAAGCGGCGCAAGGCCCGATCATCGGCCTTGCGCGGCCAGCACAGCACCGCGCCACAACTGCCGGAACGCAGGCATTGCTCCACCGCCCACAACGCATCGCGCTCATCGGCCTGGATCACCGACAACTGGCGCACATCCACCCCGGCGTTTTGCCAGGCGTGGGGGTACGGCGTGTAAGGCGGCGCCACCAGCACGATGCGCTCACCGGCCGCCGACAAGCGCGCCAGTGTCGGCCACACCAGTTGCAACTCACCCACACCCTCCTTCGCCATCAGGATTTCGCTCAGCGCCGCTTCCGGCCAGCCACCGCTGGGCAGCACTGCATCCAGGGCCGCAAGCCCGGTGGGATGCACGCTGGCAGGCGGCGCGGCGGGCCGGCCTTTCCAGACGCGGCCGCCATTGAACAGCGAGTCCAGTGCAACGACGGCGCCCATCAGCCTTGCCTCACCAGGCCGCAGAACACCCCTTCGATGGCCAAGTCCTGATCGGGCCGCACCACGATGGGTTGATAGGCGGGGTTGCGCGGCAGCAGGCGCACGCGCTCGCCCACGTGTTCGAAACGCTTGATGGTGACTTCACCGTCCAGGCGCGCCACCACGATCTGCCCGTTCAAGGCCTCGGCGCTGCGGCGTACGCCCACCAGGTCGCCATCGAGGATGCCGTCTTCGATCATCGAATCGCCCTGCACCCGCAGCAGGTAGTCCGGGGTTTTCGCGAACGTGGCCGGGTCGAGCAGCAGGCGGTTGTGCACCTCGGCATCGGCACCGATGGGCAGGCCGGCGGCCACCCGGCCAAGCACCGGGATGTCCAGCAGCTCAGGCCGCGCCGGCTGATTGAGCAGGCGAATGCCGCGGGCCTGGTTGGGATTGACCTCGATAAAGCCACCCTCGGTCAGCGCCAGCACATGCTTGCGCGCCACACTGCGGGAGGCAAAGCCGAACGCCTCGGCGATCTCGGCGAGGCTGGGGGACTGGCCTTGCTGCGCGATGCGGTCGCGGATAAAGGTCAGGATGGCGGTACGGCGGGGAGTGAGAGTCGTCATGGAGTACATTTGTACTCCTGTGGGAAATTTCCTGCAATATCCGTCAGTCGCTTCCCGTGCAACCTGGGGCGGGTAGTGTAGAAGCCCTCCTCAGCGGTGAGAACGGTGCCCCGTCACCTTCACGACCTAAGCGCCTCACCTATTTCCTCAATCGCAAAACCAACGTCGTGGCCGGCACGAATCAACTCCGCGAACCGCAGCATCACTGATGCGCCGATGTCGCGGGTCAACGCTATGGTCATCAATTCCCGTATCGGTTCGTCAAGCGCTGCTTCGACACCCGGTGAACATCCTTGCCCGGTGAACCAGGTAACAAGAGAGGAGACCATATGGCCTGAGGTATTTTCGTCAACACCCAGAATTTCACCCAACACCATGCCCAGTGTCCCGGCAGGATGCTGCTCGGGGCGGCTCCAGGACTTGAGTTCAATCGACTCGCGCTGCACCTTCTCCAGGTTTCGGCGAATTTTTCCAGGAATAGTGGCAGCCGCTTTTGGACGGTTGTAATACTCGCGATTCGCAAGGCTCGCGGCGTCTCTGACCACCTTCCAGACCACCGACCAGAGTTGCGAAACACTGTAGGTTTCCAGTGCCGAGCGCAGAGTGCTTTTGATTTCCTTCAGTTCCTGTTCGGACAGGTCGTGGTTGTAGAGTTCGCATTGGGCATCCAAATAGCGCATGACATCAGCGACTGAGTAATCCAGCCACAGATTGAAGAGCCCTTCTGCGTCTGTGTACACCCTGTCCGACAGGCTCCGAATAACCTCGTCTGCACCTCTTGATTGAGCATCGGGCGCCAGGCGATAAACCACTTGGTCGCTCACCACCCAAATCTCCTCGCCCTCCCAATAGTAGGTGCCCGGCCGGGCCTTGCCGGGGTCATCAAGGACCAGCCCCGCCTCGCGCAATTGCTGCACAAAGTCACCGACATACCGCGGTACCAGTCCTCGGCAATCACCTACTGTGAAGCCGCCATTGGCCAATCTCGGTGTAATGGCCCTGTCTAACGCCAACAGCAGGAGCACATGGGCATCCGGAACCGCTGAGTAATCCACCGTTCGGGCTGACTGCTTGCGGGAATAGTCTGCCAACTGCCGTTCAAGCTCCGCGGCCTTCGTCTTTTTAGCGGCTAGTGCCAGGTCATCCTGATCTTTCTGACACAGCTCACAGAGCTTGATGGATGGCTGGGGGACCTTCCTGGCCTGTGAACGATTTTTGATTTCGATCAATTCTGCGCATGTTGGGCAGACCTGATTTTCATCGAACGCATTGCAGCGCTCCCGTATGAAGCTGGTCAGCGTAACGCCCTGAGCCATTTCAATGAGCTCCGTGAGTGCGCTCACTTTTTCGAGGTATTGCCCAAACTCATCGACGGCCCAATAACGCTCGATCAACTCAATTTCTTTGGGGTCTTCGGTCAATATTTGTAGCCTGATTGCCATGTAAAGGTCCTATTTCACTCGTTGTTGATTCATCTCGGCACCGGCGGTTTTTCGCGGTATTGCTCAGCGTTGCGTCACGTCGACGGCGATCTTTTTGCTCCGTCGTTCTTCCAGCAACGTCCTCGGCAACACAAACCCTTCAAAACTGCGCTGGGTGATCGGGTTGTTAGCCTTCTCTGCGCCGATGCGATATCTCATCAGTCCATCGGCGACTGCAAAGGTCAGGTCCACGCTGGTATCAGTTCTTCCATTGAGGTGCCCGCGACTGAGCAGGCGAAACAACGACCACGGCCCGCGATAGCTCAGGCTGGCGGTGTTGCCGGTGCTGTGCACCAGGGTCAGTTGGCTGCCATGGGTGTTACCCAGGCTGTTGGGCCACACCAACCCCGTGCGTTGCGGCGCGCCGTGCTGGTAGGGGATCAGTTGGCCGTCGACGCTGAGCATGCTGCTCAGGCGAGTGGCGCTCAGGGCCAGGGGTTCGATGGTGAGTTGCACGGCCAAGTGGCCGCGATGGTTGAAGAAGGTGTCACGAATGCGCTCGGCCTTTTTCAGCTGTTCCAACACGTCGCTGCGCACCAGGTAACCGCCGAGGCTGTCGGAGTACAGGGCGTCAAGGTTGTCCTTGAGGAACACGTTCAGGTACTGATCGTGGAATAGTTGCAGGCGCCCCTGTGGACCGAAGAAGGCTTCAAAGTCCTCCAGCGAGGCGTCCTCGCCGCTGGCCTTGAACGGATAGCGACCTGCCAGGCGGTCGCGGTAGAAGCTGTAGATTTCGCTGTCCCAGCGTTTTTCCAGTTCGCGTAGCGCGGCAATCACCAACACCTGTGAAGTCTGGTCGGCGAGTTTTTTGACGTGCTGGTTCAGCGGTTCGGGCAGGCCCACGGCGACGCGTTGCAGGTTGGCGATGGGGTCGGCACCGCCGAGGGAGAAACGGCCAAGCACGGTTTTCAGCGCCGCCTTGCCGGGATCGGGATTGTCGTGCACGGTTTTGGCGTAGTCGTAGACGGCACTGACCGAGCGCAGGGTTTCTTCGTAGTAAGACGGCTGCTCGCCTCGTGCGGTGATCAGTTCTGAAAGACTGGAGAATGCGCGCCGAATCCCTGCCGCCTGTTGTTGCCCCTCTGGCACCTTGTCCAGTTTGAGCGGTGCTTGCCCTTCAGCCAAGGGCACAGCCGGGTAGATCACGCTGTTGTCGCGCAGGGTTTCCAGCAGGCGCCGCAAGGGGGCCGCCGGACCGGTGACTTGTTCCAGCACCGCCACGCCGTGGCTGAGGTCGTCGAAGTCGGTCACCGCGAACTGATTCAGTGCCCGTCGCCAGCTGTCCACGTAGTCGGCGCTGTACAGGGCGCGAATGCGTTGGGTGAGCACTTTTCGGTCTTCGTCGGAGTAGTCCAGGCGTTGCCGTTCGCCGAGCACCCACTGGTCGATCATGGCCAGTTCGATAATGCCCTCGGTGCCAGGCTCGAAGTAGTCCTTGAAGCCCTTGGCGGTGAGCAGCGGCGGCAACTGCAGGCCGCTGCCCTCTTGATCGGTGTTGAGCGGGCGGTAGACGATATCGAACGCCGGGCCGACCTCATTGCGCAGGTCCAGCGGGCGATGCAAACGCTCCAGGGCATCCTGTTTCAGGCTCATGTAGACCCGTTCGGCCATGGGCAACTGGCGCAATTGCTGTTGCACCTGCGCAATGCGCTCACGGTAGCGTGGCAGGTCGGCGTCGGCGTATTTGAGTGCGTAGCCCAGGTGTCCCATCAGATCGGCCTGCAACTGCCCCTGGCCTGTATAGGCGCGCTGCCACTGCTTGGCGACCCACTCTTCGACGATGGCCGGACGGCGGTTTTGCCGTTCTTCGAGCATGCGGTAAACGCGCAGGGCCACCAGTTGCTGATTGCTGCCGGCGGGCGCGGTGTTGACAGCATCGAGCACGCCGCTGGCGATCGCCGGCAGGAAGCGTTTGGACAACAGATTCAGATAGGCCTCATCCACCCTCGGGCCAATCGCCCTCCCCTGATACAGGCCGGTATCCGATAGCAACGGCCACGCCTCCCGGTAGTCGCCGTACACCAGCACCGCATCACGAATCTGGTCCAGCGGCAGCAAAAGGTTGCGCCCGGTGGGGTCGACCTTGGCGTCGATGTCCCGCTCACTGAACTCCTGACTCTTGGCCAACACGCTGGCCGCCTTGTCGCGGTTGATATTGAAGTAAAACTGCCAGGTCCCGATGACCACCAGACAGCCCAAGGAGGCGACGCTGAACCCGGCGATCAGCAACCGCCGCTTGCTGCGGGCCACCTTGATGTTGTCACCCGCCAGGCCCGCTTCGGGGTAGATCACCCGCTGGAACAGTTGCTGAGCAAAGTAGATGGCCGTGCCACCGGCAGGTTTGACTTCGGGTGGCGGTGGCGGCAGTTGATAGGCGTGCCCCGCCTCTTTGACGAAAGCATTGCTCAGGGTGCCTTGCTGCAAGACCGAAGAGAAATACAGCCCGCGCACCAATGCCGGGGTGGTGAAACGATCGCTGCCGAGCATTTCGCCGAGGAAGCCGAACAGTGCCGGGCGCAGGCCCGCCATCTGATACATCAGCGCCTGCAGGCGATCGCGCTCAGCCAACGTGCGCGACACCCTGGTGCTGTTGAAAACCTGCTCGGTGAGGCAGTCGACAAAGGTTTGGTATTCTCGCGTCAGCTCCGCCAACCAGGCATCAAAATCATCCACCGCGTCCAGGCTGAAAGTGAAGCCCAGCAGGTCTTCGCGCCCGCTGCGCGACAACCGCGCGAAGAATTCTTCGAAGCCTTCCAGCAAATCGAACTTGCTCAGCGTGATGTACACCGGCAGGCGCGTGCCCAACTGTCGTGTCAGCTCAAACAACCGCGTGCGCAGCAGGTTGGCGTGGGCCTTGCGTTGCTCGGGACGTTGCGCCAGCAAGGCCTGTACATCGATCACCAGCACCACGCCGTTCAACGCTCGACGGCTGCGGTTGCGCGTCAGCCAGTCGAGCAAGTGCGACCAAAGGCGTGCATGTGTGCCGGTGGGCAGTACCGGTTTGACCTTGCCCTGCTGCCCGATGTCTTCAGCCGGTGAGTCCGGGTGACTGAGGAATTCACCCGGCGGGTCGATCAACACCGCTTCGTCGCCAATCCACCAATCCACCGGATAGGCCAGTTGCTCATGTTGATGAGCCCTCACTCCGGCCCTGGTCACATGGGACAAGGCAAAGCTCTGGTTGGAGCGGGTGATCAGGCTGGTCTTGCCGGCGTTTTCCTCGCCCAGCACCAGGTACCACGGCAATTGATAGAGCGAACGGCGGTGCTCCATGTTGTTCAACAAATTGCCCAGGCTGCGGTCCAGCGCACGCTCCTGCGCCTCGATGTACGGCAGGCAGGGATCGGCTTGTACCGCAGCCTCGTGTTGGCGCTCAACCTGCAAACGCTGATAACGATTACGCACCCGCCACGCCCAGATCAGCAGCGGCACCACCAACACCACCACACTGGCCGAGACGCGCATCGCCAACTCGCCCAATGGTTGACGCTCACGCCACGTCCACTGCGGGCCCAGCCACCAGATGGCGATCAGCAAGAACACCACGCCCAGCAGCACCAGCACCGGCACCGCCTGGTTGAACTCGCGCAGTGCCGGCAGGCCCCAGCGTTTGAGGTAACTCCAGACTGTTTTCATGAAGTGCTCCTAGCGTATTTGTAGAGTTCGCTGCGCGCAGATAGATAAAAACGATCTGCGCCCATCCCATCTTTTCCTTTATCCCTTAGCCGTCTTCCCACAGTCATGGCTTGCGCTCCGCAAAGCTGGCGATGAACTCATCGAGGATGCGTTTGCTTTCGGCAGCTTCCTCGGCACTGGGCCCGCGGATATTGGCCCAGGGATCCGGCTTGGGCGCGACCGCGCCGTAGCGGATTCGCACGGACTTGAGGATTGCGTCCCACACGGCCATGGCTTCGTAGTCGGTCAGCGAGGGGTTGACGGGCTCCGCAGGTGCTGGGAGCTGCCAAAGCGGGAGGTCGTAGCCTTTGTTGGCGAATTGGGGAAGGGTCCAGCGCACGAGGTCTTCTGGCTCATCGGGGTCAACTGGACCTGCGCTCATCCCCCCTGCTGAAAGACGGATACTCATGCCTGGGCGGCTCAGCGAGGGATTGTCTCGATAGTTCTCGCTGACAAAGAGTATTTGACGGTGAGTATCGTCACTGAAACCGATCAGGGACTCTTCCGCTTGCATGTCGGCCAGCGTGATTTTTCCAGCACGCAGATTTTCGTAATCGCCAGCGAGAAAAATCTTCGTGTCTTTTTGGGTGCGCACGCTCAAGCGTTCTTCGTCATCAGGCGAGAGCGCGTTGATGTAGATGCTCAGCGATACGTCCGAAGCAGGAGGACTAAAATCGAAGCTGGCGATTTCCTGATCGTGATGACTTCGGATCACAATCGACCCCAGGGCAAAGCCTGCACCGGCGTTCTCAGGTGAAACTTTGAATATTTCCTTGGACAGTTTTAACAGGCGGGCCTCAACGGGGGCGGTGTTGCCTTTAAAGGAGTCCGCGCGAAGCATGACGTAAGCGTCATCGACCAGCAGGTGGAATTCGTGAACGAAGGTCTGGCGCCGGGTTTGACGCATGTAGTATTGCAACATGGCACTTTGCGGTGTCTCTACCCTGGCCGAAACCAACATCGGTATATCGTCCATTTCATCGTTCTTGACCGCCGCGATCCTACTGGCCCGCTCACGTAAAGCTGCGTCAAACCGCTCCTGCGTCACGCCCTCCCCCAACACACGTACTTCAACGGACGAATGATCGGCGCCCAACCCGTAGTAGAGCTTCACGTCGCCGCCGCCACTCCAGTTAGCCGGCAAATCAATCAAGCCTCGGCCCAACGCCCAGGTGCGCATATGGGTAGTCATTTCGCTCACGTTGAGTTTCTCCTGCTCGCTGGGTTGTTTGAAGGCAGTGCATGCCGTGAGAGAGCCCAGCACCAGGCACATCAAAAGCCGACGCACGCCCACCACTTCACCTCTCAGGGTCATGGCTTGCGCTCCGCAAAGCTGGCGATGAATTCATCGAGGATACGTTTGCTTTCGGCAGCTTCCTCGGCACTGGGCCCGCGAATGTTGGCCCAGGGATCCGGCTTGGGCGCGACCGCGCCGTAGCGGATTCGCACGGACTTGAGGATTGCGTCCCACACGGCCATGGCTTCGTAGTCGGTCAGCGAGGGGTTGACGGGCTCCGCAGGTGCTGGGAGCTGCCAAAGCGGCAGTTTGTAGCCTTTGTTGGCGAATTCGGGGAGGGTCCAGCGGACAAGGTCTCTTGGTTTATCAGGATCAATGGCGGAGCGCTTTTTCCCACCCGCCGATAACCGGAAGCTCATGCCTGGACGACTCAGGGAGGGATTGTCTCGATAGTTCTCGCTGACAAAGAGTATTTGTCGGTGAGTATCGTCACTGAAGCCGATCAGGGACTCTTCCGCTTGCATGTCGGCCAGCGTGATTTTTCCAGCACGCAGATTTTCGTAATCGCCAGCGAGAAAAATCTTCGTGTCTTTTTGGGTGCGCACGCTCAAGCGTTCTTCGTCATCAGGTGAGAGCGCGTTGATGTAGATGTTCAGCGATACATCCGAAGCTGGCGGGCGAAAATAGAAGCTGGCGATTTCCTGATCGTGATGACTTCGGATCACAATCGACCCCAGGGCAAAGCCTGCACCGGCGTTCTCAGGTGAAACTTTGAATATTTCCTTGGACAGTTTTAACAGGCGGGCCTCAACCGGGGCTGTATCACCGTCATAGGATTCGGCGCGGAGCATGACGTAGGCGTCGCCAACCAGCAGATGGAATTCGTGCACGAAGGTATCCGGGAGTTCGGTGCTCTCGAAATACTGCAGCGTTACACTTTGCGGTGAGATCCGCACCGCCGAAACCAACATGGGCACATCAGACTGCTTATAGTTTTTGATCGCCGCGATTCGGTGCGCACGCTCATTCAATGCGGCATCAAACCGCTCCTGTGTCACGCCCTCCCCCAACACACGTACTTCAACGGACGAATGATCGGCGCCCAACCCGTAGTAGAGCTTCACGTCGCCGCCACCACTCCAGTTGGCCGGCAAATCAATCAAGCCTCGGCCCAACGCCCAAGTGCGCATATGGGTAGTCATTTCGCTCACGTTGAGTTTCTCCTGCTCGCTGGGTTGTTTGAAGGCAGTGCATGCCGCGAGAGAGCCCAGCACCAGGCAGACAAAAACAATGATCAGCCGACGCATAGAGGCCTCTTGGCTTTCGCCGCAATTTTGATGATCGAATAGAGAGTGAATTGCTGTGCCAACGGGTTGGTGTAGGACGCTTCATGATCAAAGCCGGGCGCCTTGATTTGCTGGTGGACGCCACCGTTGCGCGCCTGTTTTATCGGTGCGCTGCCGGAACTGACCGGTACCGTGCCGTCGCCGGAGCCGTCCTGCATCTTGCAATGCAGCTCCCAATAGCTGGTCTGCATGGTCTTGACGGGCGCATCGGGATCGCCACGCATCGGCGGTATCGGTTGCTCGTGGCCTCCGACATACACAGGGCTGCGGCCATCGTCTCTGACCTGATGCATCTCAAGATTGGAAACCGTGAAGCTATCGGGGTGTGAACCGTTAGGACCATTGAGGCGAGACCCGCGCTGCATTTTCCAGGTAATGGACTCGAAGCTTGGGTGCTTGTCTTCGCTGCCGTAGTAGACGTAGGTTTGAGGGTGATAAGACCCACTGATGTCTTGATGAAAGGTTTTTGCTCTCTTAATGTTGCCGGCGAATATCTTCCACGTAATTGCCTTTCCACCCTTCGGCGCCAACCACTCCTCACGCAACAATCCCCACCAACGGTCACGACGTAAATAGATCTCTTCGTAAGGATCTTTTACCGGTTGGCGCGGCATCGCCGAAAGGCCCCGGTCGTCGATCAGCCTCAGCCAGCCGGGCGTGTAATCTTGGGTCGGCAGCAATTGCAACGCACCGGGTGCCTGCGCGAACACCGCAGTGACTTCCTGCCCGCTGGGGCCAATTACCGCACCGGCAATCGGGTCTTCGTCGCTCATGCCAACCTTGCATCGGCGATACGCCACTGGCGCCCCTGTCGCGGGCATTACGCCGTGCACCACTCCGGCGATCTTGGCGGTCATGCCTGGCAGTTGTGCACAGCGCCTTGCCACCAGCCCGCCCATGGAGTGCGTGACCAGAATAACCTGCTGACAGTTGCGACCGTATTGGTGCACCAGCTCTTCAATGCGCTCGGCCAGCCTGAGTGCCGCCTGCTCGTTGGAATCCAACCAGTTATACCCACACGCATGCACCGGCATTCGATAGTCACCGCGCGCCAACAACTCATCCGAGATAACCGGCGGCAACTGACTGGCCAGGTTAGCCCCCAATCCCGGCATGGCAATGGGGACTTCGGGCTTTAACCGGGTGATATGAGTCGGCCCAGGTTCGACAGCAAGGGTATGCAGATGCTCGGGCCGAATGTCGAATTGCGGCCATTGGTGAGGCAGGAACTGGTTGTTCAGGGCTTCTTCCAACCAAAGAAGAAACGCGTGGTAGCTGGTCTCACTGACCTCGCCCCAGCCGCGTTCCCTATAGCGTTTGGTCAGGGCCTGGGTAGGGTTTTTATTGTCCGACGCCGACTGCGCCATGACCGTGCCAGCAGGACGTTTGGGCACTGCGCCTTCGTTATCAACTTCCACCCTGGCCGGATGCAAAAGCTTTTGTCGGATGCCTGCCTTTTTGTTGATCCAGTTCATGGCCAGCCACATATTCTTGCCCATGAACCCCGCATCCAGGCGCCAGACGGGTACGCCAGCCTCCTCTTGCTCTCCGCCTTCCTGTTCGGCAGGCTTGCTCTTCAAATTCGACCCCATAATCCCCGGCACAAAAATCACCGGCAATATCCCGTCCGGCGGCAATATGCAGTGCACCGGGTCGGTGATATGGCTGGGCGTCAGCGTCCAGGTATGCACGGGATTGCCCCGGGCGTTGTAGGTCATGGGCGCAACGCGAGGCGCCGACGGGTTATCGGTCATGCAGGTTCTCCGTTTTCAAGCCACTCCAATACAAGCCCTTCCAGCGTCATGCCCTGTTGCAGGGTGACGAAGCCTTCAGCATCGGTACGTCCTTCAAAACGTGCGCCATCCTTGCGAACCAAGGCATAGGCGCGGTTTCGGACAGGTTTTCCGTCGGTAAAGAAGGTTTGAAAGCGTTCGTTAAACGATGTGCTGGGCCAGCTATTGAGTTCCATTGCGGCATTGCCGGGATCAAGGAAGTACTTGTTCGCAGCCTTCACCGTGAAGTTGCCGGGCATCCCCATCTCGATATTGCCGCCCTGCATCTTGATGTAAGCCCCACCGCACAACAGGGTGATGTGCTTGTCCGCCGCCACCAGCACGTGTTGCTGGCTGGCGCTGACTTCCACGCTTTGATCCGCTTGCACATGGATGCTGTTGTGCTGGGCCTGCAACAGCAACTGGCCGTGATGGGCGATATGGCGCATGTCGCCACCCTGGGCAAACAGTCCGAGCTCATCGCCGGCATTGATCACCACCTTCCTGCCGGCGGTGAGTTGCAGATTGTGTTGCGCCACGCTGTCGATGTGCTCGCCTGCACCCATGGCAATACTGCGGGACGTCGCGGCAGCGATGCCGGCGGGCCCGCTTAACGCGATGATGGGTTGCGTGCCATCGTCTGAGCCATTGGTCTGATCATTGGCACCCTGGCCGAACGCGTTCACGGCATCAGTCAGGGACTGTTGCGGCTGCGCATCCTGGGCAATTCCTTGGGCCTTTTCAGCAGATGCTCCCAGCTGCTTGGCCAATGCCAGGGCGGCTTGCAACACCTCGATGACCTGCTGGCGTTCCAGTTGACCCGCGCCGGCCTTCAGTTGAGCTTCAGCGGTCAGCAATAAACCTTTTGCTGCGCGTAACGCGCCGTGACCATCCGTACGCAACTCAAAACCTTCCCCCCTGGGTTTACCGCCACCATAGTGGCGTGGATGGGTGAGGTATCCCAGATGCAGCGCGCTATGTTCGTGATCACTCATTAGCGCCGCGCTGATTTGCGCAGTGGTGTCGTCAATGCGCAACTCATTGGCTCGTGTGCCTTTGAATTCGCGACTTTTGGTCGTCGCTACTGCGTTTAGCTTAGGTAGCTCATAGGGCGGCAGATTGGTCTCGCGGTACGCGCTTCCGGTGGCGATCGGCTGGTCGGGATCACCGTCCAGATAGCTGATCACCAGTTCCTGGCCCACACGCGGGATGGCCATGGAACCCCAGGTCGCCCCGGCCCAGCCTTGGGTGACGCGGATCCAGCAGGAGCTGTGGTCGTTGTTTTTGTCCGCGCGATCCCACGGGAACTGCACCTTGACCCGGCCCCATTCATCGCAATAGATCTCTTCTCCCGGCGGGCCGACCACGGTGGCGATCTGCGGGCCGTCGATGCAGGGTTTGTTGCGCAGCGGAGCCTTCCATTCCGAGGTCCAGCGGATGGCGCTGGCTTTCAACGAGTAAGAGGTGCCCAGGCCACTACCGAACGATTCTTCCTGCAAACTGGTGTGCTGTTTGCCTTCGTGCCTGATGGCGATGGTGCGCCAGCGGTCATTGAAGTCTTCACGGGGATGATCGTTGAGGTCGAAGGCCAACCCCGGCTGCAGGCGTTCATCGTCGCCTTCCAGATGGGCCAGTTTGGCGTCGCTGCGTAGCGCCGCCAGCCGCGTCTTGGTAAAGGGTTTGCCGGCGATATCGCGTTTGTAGCGGCCGGGATAGTCGTAGCGTTCGTAGTCCTTGTGCTGGTTGTTCAAATCCTGGTCGCCGGTGGCGGTGTGCTGCTGGTTGTAGTACGGGTGGGTGAAGGTGTAGTCGCGCTGCACCTGGCGCGCCGTGCGCACTTGTTCGGTGTAGTGAAAGCGTTTCAATGCCGGTTCCAGGGAGTCGCCGCCACTCATGGGCTGGTAGATCACCGGGCAGTCGGTGTGGGTGCCGATGGTGCCGAGGCAGCCGACGCGGTCGGTGAGGACGAGGGTGTGGCCGTCGACGCGGTGTTCGAAGGTGTAGAGCAGGCCTTCTTCGGCGGCGAGGCGGGCGATGAAGTCGAGGTCGGTTTCGCCGGCCTGTACGCAGTATTCGCGGGGTTGGTGCTCGAAGCAGATTTCGCTGCGGATGTCGGTCAGCTTCTGCTCGGCCAGCAGGCCGGTGATGATGTCGGGCACTGCCTGGGCCTGGAAGATGCGCCAGTTGGAACGCAGGTCGAAACGGGACAGGGTCGGTTCGACCACGGCGGTATAGCGGGTGCGGCGAAAGCCGGTGTCGCCTTGTTGGAACAGGCTGACCAGGCCGTGGACGTAGCGCACCGGGGTGTCGTCGCGCCAAATGGTGAACACCGCAGCCAGATCGAGCATGCGGTAGAAGTCGATGGCCGGGTGGTGGCTGACCAGCTCCAGCTCAAGTTTGAACGGCCGGGAGAGGCCTTCTTCGAGGGTGAACGAGACCACTTCGAAGGGATCGCCCCGCAGCGGTTGGAAGGTGTAACGCAGGTCGCTTTGACGGGGCATGCGACTAATCCTTAACGTCACTGATAACAGCTGCCACTTTCTGATACAGCTGCGGCTCCCAGCCCCGCGCCGGGGTCTCGCGCATCAACCGCGCAACGTTGGCGTACAGGTCGTCCGCCAGCCACGACAAACCCCGCGAGGCCAACAGGTCGGCGGCAATCACGCTGGCGTAGCTGCGCTGGCGCGGGGCGTCTTGGGCGGCGTGCAGTTCCTGCAGGCGCAGCAGCACTCGCTCAACGCCTTCAGTGTTGAGTTGGGCGGCCAGTTCGTCGCGCAGGCCGGCGTATTCCTGCACCGGGCTGCCGGTGGTTTGCGCCTGATCGGCACCGCTGATCCAGGCCTGGGTTTGCGCATCCACGAACGGCGTGCCGTCGCTGAAACACAACTCCAGCAGTGCCGGCAAACGGCAGACAAACCGCTCGCAGGTCTGGCGAATGGCAGCAGCTACCTCTTCCATCGCCAGGCGCGAGGCGACGTGGGCGGCCAGATAACTGCCGCGCAGCCAGTACGGCGAGGCGCAAACGCTTTTTTCGATGCGCAGCAACAGGTTCGGCTCAATGGCGTTGTGGTTCAGCGCGTCCTGATAGCCGTCGACGATATCCTTGGGCACGGCGGTCAACTCAGTGCGACGGTCGCGGGTGATGAGAGGCGCAGTTCGCAGGTGCGCCCACAGGCCGAAGCGGCGCAATTGGTAGCCGGTGGGGTCGTAGGGGTCTTGCTGGTTGATCTGCTCGGCCATGATCAACACGGCGCGGCGTTGTTCGCGCTCGTTGCTGGGGGCTTGCGGTTTGGGGAAAAAGGCTGACTCCAGCACGCTGCCGGAGGTGGCCACACGGGCGGGGCCAGTGGCAACGACCGGCTCGCTGTATTTGTTCAACTGGCGTTGCAACGCCTCCAGCGGCGCGGGGTCGAGCCTGGCGCTTTCGGCACAGCGTTGCAGATTGGCCAGGGCCAGTTCCGCCACGGCTTGGTAGACCGGTTCATAGCTGCTGCGTTCCAGGGTCGGCAACACCTGGCCGAGGTCGCCCAACAGGCGCTGCACTTGCTTGCGTTTGTTCAAGTAGCCGGTGGGGCCGGGCTTGGGGTGGGCACTGTCCCAATACATTTCCACCATGCCGGCCAACAAACCCAGGGCATCGGCCCAGCGCACCCATTGCCGGGTGCGCAGCCACACCACCTGCAGGTGAGCGAGGATGCGCCAGTGCTTGCATTGGGTGGCGAGGTATTGGCGAGAGGCTTCGTCGATATACGGCCAGTCGATATCGCCTTCACGCAGGCCGCCGAGCTTGACCATTTCCTGGTCGATGGCCTGGTAGGTTTCGTCCTCCACATCGAAATGCCCGGCAGGTTGCTCCGAATCGATGGGGGTCAGCAGCAACTTGACGGTGTCCGCCGGTACGTCGATTACCAGCGACATGCTTGGCGCTCCTGCTCGATCAGCTCACCCAACCCTTCAGCGTCGAAGACCAGGCCATGCAGCCGCGGGTAGTCACTCTCCAGTCGCAGGCGCTGGCCGCCACCCATGTTGCGCAACAAGGCAATCGCCTGCAGCCCGCGCCCGGCATCGACCACCAGCCCGGCGTCATCCAGCACCTGCCAATGATAGGCCTCGGAGACCGGCCGTTCATCCTTGAACAGCTGGATGCGAATTTTGTTGGGCTTGGCCGGCTCATCCAGCACCAATTGCAGGCGCGAGATTTTCGATTCGCAACTGATGGCCAGGTACGGTCGAGGCGGCAGCGCGCCCAACGCGGGGGCTGAGATCACCATCCGGTGTTGCTGGTCGTTGTCCGGCTCCGGGAATGACGACAACAGAAACCGCTGATCCTCGGGTGGGCGCTTGGCTTCATTGCGTTGCACCAGATCGACAATCGGCAACACCCGGCCCAAGGCGCGTGGCGGCGCAGGTGGTTGATGAACCGGCGTGCCGGCCGCCAGATCAAAACACTCCAGGCGCTTCAAGGGCGAGACGATGGCAGGGCAATCCAGAGTTGCCGCCTGCGCGTCCATCACCGCCACAACCGCCAAGCAGAGCCCCCATTTACATTCTCGCCATCCGTTGCGCATCAACGTCTCCTGATATGCCTCGTTGAAATCCAAACCGAATATTTTCCACTTCCAAACCAAAGTTACCTGGACCGAAAGTCAAATTAATTAACTTGCAAAGCGTCACCCGTACTCAATGGACAGGCAAGTAAAAGACGCACAACACACCACCAAACCCTTAATAAAAAGAGGCATCTTTCAGACACCTCCATAAATAACGTAGGAATTTTAGAAACACCAAGCGCAAAGCAATTTCCTACATCCGAAGACCACGAATCGCGTCCATGTCGTCCTACAAGACAAACTTTGCAACAGCTGGCTCTAATACGCCGACCTTTAGAAAAGGATTTTCCCCATGTCGAAAACTCAGGGTTCTGTCGCCCCCAAAGAGCGCGTCAACATCAAGTATGTCCCGGCCACGGGCGACCAACAGGCTGAAGTCGAGTTGCCGCTGAAGTTATTGATCACAGGTGACTTCAAAGGCCACGGCGAACTAACTGCGCTGGAGGATAGACAATCCATTCGGATAGACAAGGACACCTTCAACGAAGTCCTGACCAAAGCCGAAGTTGCTCTGGACATGGCAGTTCCGTCTGTTCTGAACAACGACCATGGCACCGACTTGAACGTGCAATTTCAATTCAAAAACATCCACGACTTCGGCCCCGACGCCGTCGCTCGCCAAGTGCCTGAGTTGAACAAGTTGCTGGAATTGCGTGAAGCCTTAGTTGCGCTCAAAGGCCCCATGGGCAATGTCCCGGCCTTTCGCAAACACCTGCAAAGCCTGCTGACCGATGAAACGGCCCGCCAACGCCTGGCCAGCGAATTGAACCTGGTGCTCGACGCGCCCAACCACTGATTTGAATGCCCTTTTCAACGGAGTACTCCCCATGACTATGGAAAGCGCCGTCGCCCAAGTATTGGTGATTGACGAACCACCGTCGTTGCTCGACCAACTGCTGGCCAACACCACCATTCGCCCGTCCCAGGAAGGCTATGCCGTCGCCCGCCAGGGCGTGGCAGCGTTCATCAGTGAGATCCTGCAAAGCGGCGACCACCTGCAGCCGGTCAACAAGCATCGGGTCGACCAGATGATTGCCGAAATCGACCGCGCGTTGAGCCAGCAGATGGACGTGATCCTGCATCAGCCGCAGTTCCAGCAACTGGAGTCGGCGTGGCGCGGCCTGAAGCTGCTGGTGGATCGCACGGATTTTCGCGAGAACATCAAACTGGAAATGCTCCATGTCACCAAAGAGGAACTGCTGGACGACTTCGACAATGCGGGCGATATCACCCGTAGCGGCCTGTACAAACACACCTACACCTCCGGCTACGGCCAGTTTGGTGGCGAGCCTATTGCGGCGATGATTGGCAACTACACCTTTGGCCCGTCGTCGCCGGACATGAAGCTGCTGAGCTACGTCGCTTCCGTGGGCGCCATGGCCCACGCCCCCTTTGTGATGGCTGCCGGTCCTGAGTTCTTCAACCTCAACAGCTATCAGGACCTGCCGTCGGTCAAGGAAGTCAGCGACATTTTTGAAGGGCCCGGCCATACCAAATGGCGCAGCCTGCGTGAGATGGAAGACTCCAAATACATCGCCGCGACGCTGCCGCGCTTCTTGCTGCGTTCGCCGTACGATGGATTGGAGAACCCGATCCGTAGCTTCAACTACAACGAAACTGTTGACGGCAACCATGACAATTACCTGTGGGGCAACACCGCGTTCCTGATGGCTTCACGCATCACCGACAGCTTCGCCCGCTACCGCTGGTGCCCGAACATCATCGGCCCGCAGTCCGGCGGCGCAGTGGACGATCTGCCGGTGCACCTGTACGAATCCCTCGGCCAGTTGCAGGCCAAGATCCCCACCGAAGTGCTGATCTCCGACCGCAAGGAATTCGAGCTGGCCGAAGCCGGTTTTATCCCGCTGACCATGCGCAAGGACAGCGACAACGCGGCGTTCTTCTCTGCCAATTCAATACAGAAACCGAAAAACTTTCCCAAGACCCGCGAAGGCCAGGAAGCCCAGACCAACTACAAGCTCGGCACCCAGTTGCCGTACCTGTTCATCGTCAATCGCCTGGCCCACTACGTCAAAGTGCTGCAACGCGAACAACTCGGCAGCTGGAAGGAACGCCAGGACCTGGAGCGCGAGTTGAACACCTGGCTCAAGCAGTACATCGCCGATCAGGAAAACCCGTCGTCCGATGTGCGCAGCCGTCGCCCCTTGCGCGCCGCGCAAATCGTCGTGCAGGACGTGGCCGGCGATCCGGGCTGGTACCAGGTGTCGTTGGCCGTGCGGCCGCACTTCAAGTACATGGGCGCCAACTTCGAGATCTCGCTGGTCGGACGGCTGGACACCCACTAAGTGGGCACCAGCCTGTTCGAACGCCTGGAACCCGACGCAGCGCGCTACCGCCCCGGCAGCGCGGATGAACAGGAGCGACAGCGTGTCGAGACGATCAAACGCCACTTGGAACAGGTGCTCAACTCACACCAGGGCTGCTCGCAAAGCAGCCCTGAACTGGGCCTGCGCGATTTCAACGGCGTCACCCAAGCCAGCAGTGATCTGGCGGTAGCGATCAGCGCCGATATCCGGCGTTCGGTGGAAGCATTTGAACCACGCATCAAGGTCACGGGCGTGCGCTTTCAGCCCGACCCGGACCTGCCGCTGGAACTGAACTTTCGCCTGGATTGCCAGGTGCAGGTCAATCACAAGGAAGAACAGGTGCAGATCGAGGTGGCCATGCATGGCCGCGACGGCTACACCCGCGTGAAATGAGGATGCGATGGACTTGAAACAACGCTTTGCCGAGGAGTTGCGCTACCTGCGCGAACTCGGCCGCGAGTTTGCCGAGGACAATCCACAGTTGGCGCAGTTTCTTGGCGACAAGGCGGGTGACCCCGACGTGGAACGGTTGCTGGAAGGTTTTGCCTTCCTCACCGCCAAGCTCGGCATGAAGATCGACGACGACTTGCCGGAGCTGACCCATCCGTTGCTGCAAATGCTCTGGCCCAACTACCTGCGGCCCTTGCCCAGCGCGACCATCATCCGCTTCGAGCCACGGCCCAATGCGATCAGTCAACGCAAGGTGATTCCCAAGGGCACGCGGCTGTTTGCCAAGCCCGTGGACGGCATCTCCTGCGAGTTTCGCACCTGCACCGACGTCAACCTGTACCCATTGACTTTGGCGCACGTCAGCGATGCCCACAGCCGCGAAGCCTCGACGCTGCGCATCGACCTCGACGTGTTGACCCAGCAACCGCTCGACAGCCTTGAGTGCGATCAGCTGGACTTTCACCTGGGCGGCGACAACGCCACCGCACTGACCCTGTACCTGTGGCTGTCCCGTTACCTCAAAAGCGTCACCCTGTACGTCAACAACACGCCCTATCGCCTGAACCCGAGCGAGTTGGGCTTTCCCGGTTTCACCACCGAAGAGGCACTGCTGCCCTACCCGCGCAACGTGTTCGATGGCTACCGCATCCTGCAGGAATATTTTGTGTTGCCGCAGCGGTTCCACTTTTTCAGCCTGACCCGGCTGGCCAAGGCCTGGCCGGCCGTCAGCACGGGACAGATTCGCTTCGAGTTTCAGTTCTCCCGGCCGATGCCGGTCAATACGCATTTGCGCACATCAGACCTTCACCTGTTCTGCGCACCGGCGGTCAATCTGTTCCGTCACGATGCCGAACCCATCGCGCTGGATGGCCGCAGCCAGGAGCGGCGCATCAGCCCCAGTGCCAACCGCTTCGGCGCCTTTGAGATTTTCAGTGTCGACCAGGTGGCCGGCTGGGACGCCGCCGACAAGGAGCGCAAGGGCGATCCGCTGCGGCGCTTTACTCCGTTCGAGTCGTTCCAGCATGAGATTGAGCATGCCCGGGGCCGCACCGCGCTGTACTTCCGCACGCATATCGAGGAGTCCCACGGGCGCGAGGGCTTGCGTCATCGCATCGCCTTTGTGCGTGGCGATGAAAGCCTGTACATCGGCGAGCATGAAACGGCCTCGATCGAACTGACCTGCACCAACCGCGACCTGCCATTGGCGCTGGGCGTGGGTGATGTGTCGCTGTCCAACGAGGCCACGCCGTCGTTTGCCACCTATACCAATCTGATTGCACCGACCCGTTCCTACCGGCCGGTACTGGATGCCAGCCTGCACTGGACGCTGATTTCCAACCTGTCGCTGAACTACCTGTCGTTGCTGTCGGCCGAGCCGCTCAAGGCCGTGATCCGCGCCTATGACTTCGCCGCCCTGCACGACCTGCAACAGGCCCGCGCTACCCGCAAGCGCCTCAACGGTATCCAGGATGCCGTGACCACGCCCATCGACTGGCTGATGAAAGGCCTGCCCGTGCGCGGCGTACAAACCCGTCTGCGACTGGACCAGGACGCCTTCCTCTGCGAGGGCGAGCTGTACCTGTTCGCCAGCGTGCTTTCGCACTTCTTTGCCCTCTACGCGAGCATCAACTCCTTCCACCGTTTGGAAGTGATCAATACCACCAACAACGAGTGCTATGAATGGCCACTGTTGACCGGCAGACAACCCGTGATCTAGCCGATGTGCTGCTGGCCGACGCGCGGAACTACTCGTTTCACCGTTTGCTGGAGCACTTGCACGCCTTGCATGGCGATGACCTGGAAGCGCGCCCCTTGAGTGCGGCGGCGCGCCGTCGCGTGCGCCTGCAAAGCCATGCGGGACTGGGTTTTCCGGCCTCCGATGTGGTCGAGGCGGCACGCATTGAAGAGGACCGCGAAGAGGTGCGCTACCGCTTGCAGACCAGCTTCTTCGGCCTGCACGGCACCGACTCGCCTTTGCCCGGCTATTACCTGGATCGCCTGGCGTATGAGCAGGCCCAGGAGCGCGGGATTCGCCCGGCGTTCATGGACTTTTTCAATCATCGCTTGCTGACCCTGCTGCACACCAGTTGGCGCAAGTACCGCTACTACATTCGCTTCCAGGCCGAGGCCAGCGACCGCTTTTCGCGTTACGTGTTCTCGATGGTCGGGCTGAACGACAACGACTTGCGCGGTGCGACGCCGCTGCCGTGGGGGCGATTGCTGAGCTTCTCCGGCTTGATCGCCAGTCGTAGTCGCTCGCCTTCGGTAGTGTCCGGGATCGTCGAGCATTGCTTCGATCTGCACGGCGTCTACATCCGTGAATTCGAGACGCGCTCGGTGAGGTTGCCGCAGCGTCAGCGCATGGCGCTGGGCAAGGCCAACGCCACCTTGGGCAGCGATTTTGTGGTGGGTGACCGCAGCAAGACCCGCGCCAGCAAGTTCACCCTCGTCATTCCCAACCTGACCCAGGCGCGCTTTCGGCAGTTTTTGCCCAGCGGTGATCAGTTCGGGCGCTTGCGCCAATTGATGGATTTTCTGCTGCGCGATGCCACCGCCTATGACCTGGAACTGGGGCTGCGCGAAGAAGATGTACCGCCGTTCAACCTGCAACGCTCCAGCGGCACCCACCTGGGCTGGACCAGTTTTATCGAAGATCAGGAACAACGTCATCCCGCCGTGGTGCGGATTCGGGGGCGCGCATGAAACTGACTCTGGTTATCAATAATCCTGCGCAGTTGCTGCACGGGTATTTGCCCCTTCACCGGTTTGGCCCACAGGGCGGCAGCATCGGCAGTGCCGCAGAGGACTGGCGCCTGGATGATCGCCACAACAGCGTACGCCCCAACCACTGCGACATCCGCGTCGTCGAAGGGCGGTTCTGCGTGATCGACCGCAGCGGTAGAACCTACGTCAACGGCCACGACCTGCCGCTTGAGCGCCATGTTGCAATAAGCCTCAACGACGGTGATCGATTGCAGATTGGTGCATATCAGGTCGCGGTGCAGTTGGGCGAGCACGCCCCAGGGCAGCATTCGCTCGATGAGCTTCTCGGTGACCATGCTGAGGGGATGCACGTGTGGCATCAGGAAGATCTGCCGAGTCGGCCACCGGCGGATAAGCGACCTGCCACTTGCCCGGAATTCGAGCGTCTTTGCCAACCCGTGGACTTGACGGAGCAAGGCGACCCTCTCCGAGCGATGCATACAGCGCCGTCGCCCGAACCACTCGCGGATATTGGCGCGCCTGCACACAAGCGCAGCGCTAGCCTGTTCAGCAACCTGCGCCTGGGCACCTTATTGCTCGCCTGCCTCACCCTCGGCGGCTGCACCATGCTCGGCAAGATCGGCCAGGTGATCTGGACCCCGTCGATCCCGGTCGGCGGCCCCGACGATCAGCCCAGCCGCTACTCCCTGAGCCTGTACGCCAGTGACGAAGTCAATCCGCGCCTGATCAGCACCGGCACGGCACTGGATGAAGACGCGAGCCGTTCGCCCTACACCCTCAACGTGCAGGCAACCAGCCCACAAGCCCTGACGGACAAAGTACAAACCCTGCTCAGTCACCTTTACGAAAGCGTGCCGGCCCAGTCGCCATTGAGCGAGGAGCCAGCCACCGTCGTGCCGATGTCGCCCATCGAAGACGCCCTGCTGGGTGACTACGACGCTCAGGGTGTAAGCCTCACCACGCCATGGGGCAACCCGGCGCTGGCGCATGTCGCCACGCCCATCGCCTTCAAGGTCTTGCAGTTGACCGATGACTCGCTGCTGGTCAACGCCAGCCCACAAGCCATGGCCGACGACCTGAAAAAGACCCTGGGCAGCACCTACATCCGCGCCGACGACTACCTGCTCAACCCCGGCCAATTCAAGTTCATCGACCTGCGCACCCTGGATGAAGACACCCGGTTTATCGCGGTGATTGCCAACTACCACAACACCGATGCAGGCCAGTGGAAACAGCGGCTGCGCGTCGAGCCCAAGGGCCGCCAGTACGCCGTGCTGGTGCAGTTGGATGCCGCCCAGGTCAGCCTCAAGGGAGAAACCCGATGACGCCTTTTTCAGCCGCTTTTGCCCCGAGTAATTACCGATGAGTTCACGCAACCCCGTCATCTGGCATGAAGGTTTGTTCGTTAAACCCCAGCACTTCCAGCAACAGGCCCGCGCCGCCGAAGCCGCCGTGCACCAGCGCCTGCACAGCCTCAACGACGCGCTCTATGGCTTCAGCGAACTGGCGTTGAACGACGAATACCTGAGCTTCGGCAAAATCGCCATTACCCAGGCACGCGGGATCATGCCGGATGGCAGCGTCTTCGACATTCCCCGCGACCTGGCACCGCCCTCCCCACTGGAGATCGCCGACAGCAGCGCGGTCGGCCAGATCGTCTACCTGGCCCTGCCGCTGCGTTCCAACGGCGCCCTCGAAGTGCGCTGGCCCGAGCAGTACGGCAACAGCCGCTATATTGCCCGCCGCGAGGAAATTCGCGACACCCACAGCGATGACGGCGATCAGGTCGGCATGGACCTGGCCGTGCCCAACCTGCAACTGATGCTCGAACGCAGCGACCGCAGCGCCTTCACCGGCATTGCCCTGGGCAAAATCAAGGACAAGCGCCCGGACGGCAGCCTGGTGATGGATGAGCATTTCTACCCCACCAGCCTGTCCCTGCAAGCCGTGCCGGCGTTGTACCGCTACTTGGGTGAGGTGGCCGGACTGATGCGCGAGCGGGCCAAGAACCTGGCCCAGCGGATCGGCTCACCGGGGCAGTCGGGGGTGGCCGATGTCACCGACTTCAACCTGCTGCAAACCCTCAACCGCTTGTTCCCGTTGTTCCAGCACCTGGCCCGCCAGCGTCAGGTTCACCCGGAGCGGCTGTACATCGCACTGGCCCAGGCTTGCGGCGAGTTGGTGACCTTTACCGATGAGGGCCACCTGCCCCAGGAATACCCGGCCTACCAGCACGACAACCTGCGCGAATCCTTCCAGATGCTGGAGCACACCCTGCGCCGCGCCCTCGGCACGGTGCTGCAACCACGCGCGGTGTCGTTGCCGATTGTCGTTCAGCAATACGGGGTACGTACCGCCGCCTTGAACGATAAACGCCTGCTGGACAACGCCGAGTTCATCCTCGCCGTGCGGGCTGAATTGCCGGCGGAAACCCTGCGCCAGCAACTGCCCAAGCAGATCAAGGTCACCTCCACCGAAGGCCTGGAGCAACTGGTCAGCCTGCAACTGCCGGGCATTCCACTGCGGCCGCTGCCGGTGGCGCCACGGCACCTGCCGTTCCATGCCGGCTTCAGCTACTTCGAACTCGACCGCCATCACCCCGCCTGGCAAAGCCTGAGCAGTGGCAGCGGGTTTGGTTTCCATATCGCCGGCGAATTCCCGGAGCTGGAGTTGCAGTTCTGGGCAATCAGGAGTGAGAGAGATGAATGAAGCAACACCCACCGACACCACGCCACCTGCGGACAACAATGAGCTCTTGGGTTATTTGCAACAGGCGACCGGCAGCAAGGAACCGGACTCCGCCGAGGAGCAGACCAAGCCCAAGCCGCCCGTGCTACTCGCCGACCCTGAATTCGTTATGCGCGGTGTGGCCTGGAACCCGTTGTGCGATGCCGCCACGCCGCTGATCGGCCTGGTGAT
>NZ_JANUEW010000015.1:0-136320 GCF_024807515.1 Pseudomonas sp. BIGb0558 | reverse complement strand
CGAGCATTAGCGAGGTGCCGAGTGGTGGGGCAAGAGCGTTTTGCTTACTTTTGCGCTTTTCAAAAGTGAGCCGCTGTAAGAGCGGAACCAATAGTAGCCATCACCCAAATAACGGATATTCACTCAATCAATCAATCAACCCAGCCCCAACCGCTCATGCCACTCGGCAATCGACTCCTCAGGATACTCATCAAACTGCAGATCCCCCGCCCGAACACTCACCTCAACCCAGGGCGCCTTCGACCCCAGCATCAAATGCGTATGCTCCGGCGCCACCGGCAATGGCGTATCAATCGCCGAAGCAAACGGATGAATCAACGCCGGCCACTGCGGACTGAACAACCACAACCCCGACCCACACTGCGAACAAAAATGCCGCTCAGCCGTACTCGCATGCGCCCGGCTATCAGCAGCCCCCTTCATCCGCGCATGATAAATCGAAATCAACTTGCGCCCCCGCACCTTCAAGCTTTTAGCGTCACCCCCAAGGTTGATCGCATACCCGCCACCCCCCTGAGTCTTGCGGCAAATCGAGCAATAACACCGCTGATAGGGATACGGATGCGCACTCTCAAGACTGAACGTAACCGCGCCGCAATGGCAGGAACCTTCAAGCTGCATGACCAGATCTCCTTCGCAAAAGATGAACCTTAGCTTAGGCGCCCGGCAGCCGAGGCGGTTCCATCTCCGGCATCAAGGTCGCGATCAACGCACGAATGGTCCCCGGCAACGCCTCCAACTCCCGCACCAGGATACTGCGCTCGCGCACCGCCCAGACCTCATCCAGCCTGACCGTCACCAACTGCATGGTCCGGCTGTGCCGCACCGCCGCCGACTCGGGAATGATCCCGATCCCGACGCCAGCCTCGACCATCCGGCAGATCGCCTCGAAGCTCGACATCTGGATGCGCAACGACAAATGCTTGCCCAACCGCTCCACGTGCTCGCGCAGGAAACTCAGCAACGTGCTGCCGTCATGCAGGCCGATATGTTGATAGGCCAGGGTTTGCTCCAGCGTCACCGAAGGCAGGCCCGCCAGGGGATGCCCCACCGGCACCGTCAGCACCAGGTGGTCGGTGCTGAAGTGCAGCACCTGCAAACCCGAGGCTTCCACCGGGCCGGCGATGATGCCCATGTCGCTGGTGCCGTCCAGCACGCCGCGCACGATGTCCCGCGACAACCGTTCCTGCAGGTCCACCGTCACGCCGGGCCGCTGGGACAGGAAGCCGGCCAGCACTTCAGGGAGAAACTCGGTCACCGCCGTGGTGTTGGCGAAGATGCGGATGTGCCCGGCTGAATCGATGCCGTATTGGGTGAACTCGCTTTTCAGGTAATCCACCTGGCGCATGATCAGCCGCGCGTGGTGCAGCAGCCGTTCGCCCGCCGGGGTGATTTCCACGCCACGGCTGTCGCGGTACAGCAGGCGCGTGTCGAGTTGGCCTTCCAGGGCCTTGATCCGCGCGCTGGCGGCGGCCGGCGAGAGGAACGCGCGCTTGGCGCCCTGGGTCAGGCTGGGGGATTCGGCGATATGGATAAACAGGCGTAAGTCCGCCAGATCAAAGTGCATGGAAGGCTCCGGGGCAGCGACGAAGAACCCATGTGGGAGCTGGCAAGCCAGCTCCCACATTGATCATCCGGGTTCTTGAGATCTTTTTATGGGCGATGGCGTTCAGCATAGCCGAACGCTGCTTTATTGAAATGCAAATTCTCAGAACGGCTACGCCCTTGCATGATCCGGCTCAGATTCCCTGCCCGAGGACATGTACCTGATGAGCGCCACAGACTGGATCGGCCGTAGCGAAACAGCCCACGACCACTTGAGCCACAACCTGCTCAAACGCATCGCCGCCACCTTTGGCGAAGACGTACCGGCGGACGGCGAAGCGGTGCCGCCCCTGTGGCAATGGTGCTTTTTCCAGGACCCGCTGCCGGAATCCGCCCTGGGCGGCGACGGCCATCCGGCCCGTGGCGGCTTCCTGCCGCCGGCCGATAACCGCAATCGCATGTGGGCCGGCGGGCGTATCGAGTTCTTCCATGCGTTGCGGGCCGGTGAGGCCGCCACCCGCGTCTCCACCATCACCCAGGTGGAAGAAAAAACCGGTCGCACCGGCTCGCTGTTGTTCGTCACCGTGCGCCACGACTATTCCCAGGACGGCCGCCTGGCCCTGCGCGAAGAACAGGACATCGTCTACCGCGAACCCACGCCGCCCAAGCAAGGCAGTGGTGACGTGCTTCCCGACGGTGCCTGGCGCGAAGCGGTGGACCCGACGCCCACCCTGTTGTTTCGCTACAGCGCCGTGACCTTCAACGGCCACCGCATCCATTACGACTACCCCTACGTCACCGGCGCCGAAGGTTACTCGGGGTTGGTGGTGCACGGGCCGCTGATCGCCACCCTTAGCCTGCGCGCCTTTTGCCGCGCAAACCCCGAGGCCACGTTGCGCCGTTTCTCCTATCGCGGCGTGCGCCCATTGATTGCCCCGCAACCCTTTGAAGTCGGCGGGCGCATCACCGCGCCGGGCGTGGCTGAACTCTGGGCCGGCAACGCGGACGGCCTGGCCCAGCGCGCCGAACTGCATTTCGAATAAACCTCCAAGAACAACAGGCGGAGAGCCGTTAATGAACCCCAATGACAACGAAGAACTGAATGCCATCCGCGAAGGCGTGCGCGCCCTGTGCGCCGAATTCGACGCGGCTTACTGGCGCAGGATTGACGAAGAAAAAGGCTTCCCCGAAGCCTTCGTCAAGGCCCTGACCGACGCCGGCTGGCTGTCGGCAATGATCCCGGAAGAGTACGGCGGCTCGGGCCTGGGGTTGGCAGAAGCCTCGGTGATTCTTGAGGAAGTGAACCGTTGCGGCGGTAATTCCGGCACCGTCCACGGCCAGATGTACAACATGTTCACTCTGCTGCGCCACGGCAGCGAAGCGCAGAAAAGCTTCTACCTGCCCAAGCTCGCCAGCGGCGAACTGCGCCTGCAATCGATGGCCGTGACCGAGCCCACCACCGGCACCGACACCACCAAGATCAAGACCACCGCCATCAAGCGTGGCGACAAGTACGTGATCAACGGCCAGAAAGTGTGGATCTCGCGAGTACAGCATTCCGACCTGATGATCCTGCTGGCCCGCACCACGCCGCTGGCCGAGGTGAAGAAAAAGTCCGAAGGCATGTCGATCTTCCTGGTGGACCTGCGGGACGCCATCGGCAACGGCCTGACCGTGCAGCCCATCGCCAACATGGTCAACCACGAGACCAATGAGCTGTTCTTCGACAACCTGGAGTTGCCCCTCGACAGCCTGATTGGCGAGGAGGGCAAGGGCTTTCGCTACATCCTCGACGGCCTCAACGCCGAGCGCACCCTGATTGCCGCCGAGTGCATTGGCGACGGTCGCTGGTTTATCGAGAAAGCCAGCGCCTATGCCCGTGACCGCGTGGTGTTTGGCCGGCCTATCGGGCAGAACCAGGGCGTGCAGTTCCCGATTGCCGAAGCGCATATCGAGATCGAAGCGGCCGACCTGATGCGCTGGCGTGCCTGTGAGGAATACGACAGCGGCGCCAACGCCGGGGCCAGTGCGAACATGGCCAAGTACCTGGCAGCCAAGGCGTCCTGGGAAGCGGCCAACGCCTGCCTGCAAACCCACGGCGGCTTCGGCTTTGCCTGTGAATACGACGTGGAGCGCAAGTTCCGCGAGACCCGCCTGTATCAGGTCGCGCCGATCTCCACCAACCTGATCCTGTCCTATGTGGCCGAGCATCTGCTCGAACTGCCACGCAGCTTCTGAGGAACCGACCATGAGCCATACCCAAGCGCTGTGCCGGTTCCTCGCCGAGTTGACGTACGAACAATTGCCGGACGAGGTACTCGCCCGCACCGAGGACCTGTTCCTCGACTGGCTCGCCTCGGCGCTGGCCAGCAAGGGCGCGCATCCTATCCCGCTGTTCGAACGTTACGCCCGCACGATGGGCCCGGCCAATGGTCCCGCGCAGGTGATCGTCAGCGGGGGCAGCAGCAGTGCGTATTTTGCCGCGCTGGTGAACGGCGCGTCGTCGCACCTGGTGGAGCAGGATGACCTGCACAACAGTTCGGTATTGCACCCGGCGACCGTGGTGTTTCCGGCGGCCTTCGCCGCGGCGCAAGACCTCGGCAAGTCCGGTCGCGAGTTGCTGCTGGCCTCGGTGGCCGGTTACGAAGCCGGGATTCGCATCGGCGAATTCATGGGCCGTTCCCACTACCGGATCTTCCATACCACGGCCACCGTCGGCACCCTCGCGGCGGCTGTCGCGGTGGGCAAGTTACTCGACTTCAACGAAGAGCAATTCATCAACCTGCTGGGCAGTGCCGGTACTCAGGCGGCCGGTCTGTGGGAGTTCCTGCGGGATGCCGCCGACTCCAAGCAACTGCACACCGCCAAGGCGGCGGCCGATGGTCTGTTGGCCGCTTATTTGACGGCCGACGGGCTGACCGGTGCGCGCAATATTCTGGAAGGCGACCAGGGCATGGCCGCCGGCATGTCCACCGACGCGGCCCCGGGCAAGCTGTCGGATCGCCTCGGCAGCCGCTGGGCGCTGCTGGAAACCTCGTTCAAGTTCCACGCCTCATGCCGCCACACCCATCCGGCCGCCGATGCGCTGCTGGACTTGATGCAACGTGAAGGCCTCAGCCATGACCAGATCACCCATGTGGAAACCCGCGTTCACCAGGGCGCCATCGACGTATTGGGCCGGGTGACGCTGCCGCAGACGGTGCACCAGGCCAAGTTTTCCATGGGCACCGTGCTCGGGTTGATTGCCGTGCATGGCAAGGCCGGGCTGACCGAATTTCATGAGCTGGCACTCAACGACGGGGCCGTGGCGGCGTTTCGCGACAAGGTCAGCATGACCCTCGATCCCGAGGTCGACGGTGCCTATCCCCAGCGCTGGCTGGGCCGGGTGATCGTGACCACGGCTGATGGCCGCACCGTGCACGGCGCCATCGACGAACCCAAGGGCGATCCGGGCAACACCCTGAACCGTGCAGAGCTGGCCGACAAGTTCCAGCGCCTGACCCAGTTCAGCGGCGCCCGCACACCCGCGCAAACCGCCGGGCTGATCGACAAGGTCTGGGATCTGCGCAACGCCGCCTCCCTGGCTCACTGGCTTTAAGGAGCTGCCATGACTGCTAATCAACGACCGCTGGACGGCATCACTGTCGTCAGCCTGGAACACGCGATTGCCGCGCCGTTCTGCACCCGCCAGCTGGCCGACCTGGGCGCGCGCGTGATCAAGATCGAACGCCCGGGCGCCGGCGACTTTGCCCGTGGCTACGATGAGCGCGTGCGCGGCCTGGCCTCGCATTTCGTGTGGACCAACCGCTCCAAGGAAAGCCTGACCCTGGACCTCAAGCACGCTGATGCCGGGGACATCCTGGAAGCCCTGCTGGGCGACGCCGACGTGCTGGTGCAGAACCTGGCGCCGGGCGCCGCCGCACGCATGGGCCTGTCATTTGAGGCGCTGCATGAGCGCTTCCCGCGGCTGATCGTCTGCGACATCTCCGGCTACGGCGAGGGTGGCCCGTATGAGAAGAAAAAGGCCTATGACCTGCTGATCCAGAGCGAGGGCGGCTTTCTCTCGGTCACCGGTGGCCCGGGTGAAGACCAGATGGCCAAGGCCGGCTGCTCCATCGCCGACATCTCCGCCGGGATGTACGCCTACAGCGGCATCCTCTCGGCGCTGTTGCTGCGGGGCAAGACCGGGCTGGGCAGCCGCATTGACGTCAGCATGCTGGAAAGCCTGGTGGAGTGGATGGGCTACCCGATGTACTACGCCTTCGACGGCGCACCCCAGCCACCGCGCGCAGGTGCCGCGCATTCGACGATTTACCCCTACGGGCCGTTTCCCACCGGCGACGGCGGCACGGTGATGCTCGGTTTGCAGAACGAGCGCGAATGGGCGGCGTTCTGCGACAAGGTGCTGCTCACCCCGGAGCTGGCCACTGACGAGCGTTTCTCGGCCAACTTCAAGCGTTCGGAAAACCGCGAGGTGCTGCGCCAGATCATCGTCGACAGCTTTGCGCAGATGAGCGCCGAGGGCGTGATCCAGCGCCTGGAAGACGCGCAGATCGCCAGCGCCCGAGTCAACGATATGCAAGGCGTGTGGGACCACCCGCAGCTCAAGGCTCGCGACAGCTGGCGCGAAGTCGACAGCCCGGCGGGCAAGTTGCCCTCGTTGCTGCCACCGGCCCGCAATGCCGCGTTCACCCCGCGGATGGACGCGGTGCCGGGGCTGGGACAGCACAGCCAGGGGATTCTCGACCAGCTGGGTTACTCCGCTGAAGCCATCGACAGCCTGCGTGCACGCGGCGTTATCTGATAAGGAATTGAACGATGCCAACCTCTCTTGTGCGCTCTGCGCTGTTTGTACCGGGTAGCCGACCGGAGCGGTTTGCCAAGGCCTTGGCCAGTGGCGCCGATGCGGTGATTGTGGACTTTGAAGACGCGGTGGAAGAGCCGCTCAAGCGCCAGGCCCGGGACAACCTCGGGGTGTTTTTGCAGGCAACGCCGGCGGCGCGGGTGTGGGTGCGGATCAACGCGCCGGAGCATCCCGAGCACTTTGCCGATGTGGCGTTCTGTCAGGCCCACGTCGGGGTCGCGGGGGTGTTGCTGCCCAAGGTTGAAAGCGCGGCCCAGGTGGCCGTGGTTGCGGCAACGGGCAAGGCCATCTGGCCGATCATCGAGAGTGCGCGGGGCTTGCTGGCGGTGGCGGAAATCGCTCATGCGCCGGCGGTGGAGCGCCTGTCATTCGGCGGCCTGGACCTGGCGCTGGACCTGAACCTGAGCAGCAATTCCCCGGCCGCCCAGTTTGCCCTGGACCAGGCCCGCCTGGCCTTGATCGTGCATTCCCGCGCCGCCGGGCTGGTGGCGCCGCTGGACGGTGTGCACCCGGCCATCGATGACCCCGAAGGCCTGCGCCGCTCGATTCGGCATGCCTATGAAATGGGTTTTGCCGGCGCGCTGTGCATCCATCCCAAGCAAGTGGCGGTGATTCATCAGGCGTTGGCCCCCAGCGCCGAGGATCTGGCGTGGGCCAAGCGGGTGGTGGAGGCCGGTGCCCATGGGGCAGGGGCGTACCAGTTGGACGGGCAGATGGTCGATGCACCGGTGTTGCTGCGGGCTCAAAGATTATTGGCTGCGCAACCGTAAACATGTGGGAACGGGCTTGTGTGGGAGCCGGGCTTGCCCGCGATGGGATCAATGGGGTTTGTCTGAAGCACCGAGGTGCCTGCATCGCAGGCAAGCCAGCTCCCACACAAGCCAGCTCCTACAGTTGATCTCGGTTGTCAGCCAGGTCGGCGTTCGTCCACGCCGAACGCAGGTATCTAAAATTCGAAATTCTCTATACGCGTGACATCAGGCACCTTGCCCCTATAACACAACAATAAGAAGGTGATTTCCATGCTCAAGCTTTCTCGGGCGCTGTTCTGCGCCGCCACCTTGTTTGCCGCGGGCCTGGCCCAGGCGGCCGACCCCATCGTGATCAAGTTCGCCCACGTCGTCGCAGAAAACACCCCGAAGGGCCAGGGCGCGTTGCTGTTCAAGAAGCTCGCTGAAGAGCGCCTGCCTGGCCGGGTGAAAGTCGAGGTGTACCCCAACTCCTCGCTGTTCGGCGACGGCAAGGAGATGGAAGCGCTGTTGCTGGGAGACGTGCAGATGCTGGCGCCGTCCCTGGCCAAGTTTGAGCAATACACCAAGCAAGTTCAGATCTACGACCTGCCGTTCCTGTTCAACGACCTGGCGGCGGTCGACCGCTTCCAGGCCGCCCAGGGCAAGGCGCTGCTGACCTCGATGCAAGACAAGAACATCCTCGGCCTGGCCTATTGGCACAACGGTCTCAAGCAATTGTCGTCGAACAAGGCACTGCGTGAGCCCAAGGATGCCCGTGGCCTGAAGTTCCGCGTGCAGGCCTCAAGCGTGCTGGAAGAGCAGTTCAAGGCGATCCGCGCCAACCCGCGCAAGATGAGCTTTGCCGAGGTGTACCAGGGCTTGCAGACCGGCACCGTCAACGGCACCGAGAACACCTGGTCGAACTATGAAAGCCAGAAGGTCAACGAAGTGCAGAAGTACTTCACCGAATCCAACCATGGCCTGATCGACTACATGGTGATCACCAACGCCAAGTTCTGGAACGGCCTGCCGCCGGACGTGCGCACCACCCTGGACCAGATCATGGTCGAAGTCACCGTCGAGGTGAACAAACAGGCCGAAGCGCTGAACCAGTCGGCCAAGCAGAAGATCATCGACGCCAAGACCAGCGAAATCATCGAACTGACCCCCGAGCAGCGCCAGCTGTGGCGCGAAGCCATGCGCCCGGTGTGGCAGAAGTTTGAAGGTGAAATCGGGGCTGACCTGATCAAGGCCGCCGACGCGTCGAACCAGTAACCGATCGCTGACACAGCCCGACTCCTGTGGGAGCGGGCTTGCCCGCGATGGCATCACCTCGGTGTTCCTGAAAGACCGAGTCGCCCGCATCGCAGGCAAGCCAGCTCCCACATTGATCCGGTTTCGTCAGTGACTTGTCGTGAATATCCCCGTCCAGTTTCGCGAGGTTTTGCCATGCAAACGCTAAGGCGCGTCTGGGAGCACCTGGAGGAAGGCTTTATCGCCATCCTGCTGGCCGCCATGACCCTGGTGACTTTTGTCTACGTCATGCTCAACAACATCTACACCCTGTTCTTTGCCCTCGCCGACAAGTGGGCGTGGAGCAGCGGCTTCTTCAACGCCCTGGGCGACCACACCATGGGCTGGGCCCAGGATATGACCTGGAGCGTGGCGCTGACCAAGGCCATGTTCGGCTGGCTGATTTTCTTCGGTATCTCCTACGGCGTGCGCACCGCCGGCCACCTCGGCGTGGACGCCCTGGTCAAGCTGACGCCGCGCCGGGTCCAGCGCCTGCTGGGCATGCTGGCCTGCCTGTGCTGCCTCGCGTACGCAGGGCTGTTCATGGTCGCCAGCTACAAGTGGCTGAGTGCGGTGATGACCGCCAGCATCGGCGCCGAAGACCTCGACAAGTTCGGCATCGATGTCAGCGACATCGTGGTGATCGTGCCCATCGGTTTTGCCCTGGTGTTCATCCGCTACCTGGAAATTTTCTATCGCATCTTCACCCACCGCCAAACCGGGCTGGGCCTGGCCGACGAAGCCGGTGAAGCCAGCAAGTTGGCCGGCAGCCATGAGGAGCGTCACTGATGGCCGTTCTGTGTCTGTTTTTGCTGCTGTTCGTGTTCATGTTCCTCGGCGTGCCCATCGCGATTTCCCTGGGCTTGTCGGGCGCGGTGTCGATCCTGATGTTCAGCCCGGACTCGGTGAGCTCCCTGGCGATCAAGCTGTTTGAAACCTCGGACGCCTATACCTTCCTGGCGATTCCGTTCTTCCTGTTGTCGGGTGCGTTCATGACCACCGGCGGCGTGGCGCAACGGTTGATCGACTTTGCCAACGCCTGCGTCGGGCACATCCGCGGCGGCCTGGCGATTGCGGCGGTGTTGGCGTGCATGCTGTTTGCCGCGCTGTCGGGCTCATCGCCGGCGACGGTGGCCGCAGTGGGTTCGATTGCCGTGGCGGGCATGGTGCGCTCGGGCTATCCGAAGGAATTCGGCGCCGGGATCATCTGCAACGCCGGCACCCTGGGCATCCTGATTCCGCCGTCGATTGTGATGGTGGTGTATTCGGCGGCCACCGAAACCTCGGTGGGCAAGCTGTTCATGGCCGGGGTGATCCCGGGCCTGTTGCTGGGCCTGATGCTGATGGTCGCGATCTACATCGTCGCGCGCATCAAGAAGCTGCCGGCCCAGCCACGGGCGACCTTCCGCGAGTGGCTGACCTGTGCCCGCCGGGCGTTCTGGGGCTTGCTGCTGCTGGTGATCATCCTGGGCGGCATCTACAGCGGCATGTTCACCCCGACGGAAGCGGCGGCGGTGGCGGCGGTGTATTCGGCGTTTGTCGCGCTGTTCGTCTACAAGGACATGAAGATCAAGGACTGCCCCAAAGTCCTGCTGGAGTCCGGGCGCCTGGCGATCATGCTGATGTTTATCATCGCCAACGCCATGCTCTTCGCCCACGTGCTGACCACTGAGCAGATCCCCCAGGAAATCACCGCGTGGGTGATCTCCGAAGGCCTGACGCCGATTGGCTTCCTGATCATGGTCAACGTGGTGTTGCTGGTGGCGGGCAGCTTTATGGAGCCGTCGGCCATCGTGTTGATCCTGGCGCCGATCTTCTTCCCGATCGCGATGAAGCTGGGGATCGACCCGATTCACCTGGGGATCGTGATGGTGGTCAACATGGAGATTGGCCTGGTGCACCCGCCGGTGGGGCTGAACCTGTTTGTGACCTCGGCGGTGACCGGGCTGACACTGGGCCAGACCATCCGCGCGGCGTTGCCGTGGCTGATGATCCTGCTCGTGTTCCTGATCATGGTGACCTACCTGCCGTTCATCTCGCTGGCCTTGCCGCACTGGCTGGGGATGTAAACCCAACTTAAAGCACACCACAAAACAATGTGGGAGCCGGGCTTGCCCGCGATGAGGGAGTGTCAGCCAGCACATGTGCCAACTGATACACCGCCATCGCGGGCAAGCCCGCTCCCACATTTGATGTGTGCAGGGTTTTATTTATCCATCGCACTCAGGATCGCATGAGCCGCTTTCACCCGTTCGGCGTTCGGGTAGTTCTTGTTCGCCAGGATCACCACCCCCAGGCCTTTGCTCGGCACGTACGCCACGTAGGCGCCAAAGCCACCAGTGGCGCCAGTCTTGTTCACCAGCGTGTCGGCATGGGGCGCTTGTGGTGGTGTCAGCCAGTTGACCTTGTGGGGCTGGAAGGCCATTTGCGCCGAGTTGCCGGCAGTCAGGGCGTCGAGGCTGATCGGGTAGGGGTACATCTCCCAGCCGAGGCCCTGGGTCATGCCATCCACGGTGTAATAACCGGTGTGCGTCGCGGCAATCGCCTGTTGCAGCGGCTCTTCCAGTTTGGCCGGGTGCATGTTGACTTCAACGTAGTGAATCAGGTCCGAGGTGCTGGTCTTGATGCCGTAGGCCTCGGCGTCCAGGGCGCCCGGGCCGACACGCACCGGTTTGCCGGCCTTGTCGTAACCCTGGGCGTACAGGTTCATCTGCGCCTTTGGCACGGTGATGAAGGTGTGCTTGAGGCCGAGTTTGGGCAGCAGCGTTTGCTCCATCAGCCGGTCAAACGGCTGGCCCAGGCTTTGGGCGGCGAGGTGGCCGAACAGGCCGATGCTCGGGTTGGAGTACAGGCGTTGGGTGCCGGGGGCGAAATCCGGTTTCCAGTGCTGGTAATAGCTGATCATCTTGCTGGCGTTATCGGACTCATCCGGGAATTGCAGTGGCAGGCCACCGGCGGTATAGGTGCCGAGATTCAGCAGGCTGATGTGGTCAAATTTGTCGCCACGCAACGCCGGCAGGTACTGGCTGGCCGGGTCCGAGAGTTTCAGCTTGCCGTTCGCCAGGGCAACGCCTGCGAGGGTGGCGGTGAAGGTCTTGCTCACCGAGCCGATTTCAAACAGGGTGTTTTCGGTGACCGGTTGCTGGCTGTCCTTGTTTGCGACGCCGTAGTTAAAGTATTGCGCCTTGCCGTTCTGGATCACCGCTACCGACAGGCCGGCAATGTCCTGCTGCTGCATCAGCGGTTCGATGGCACCGTCCACGACCTGGCGCAGGTCTGTGGCCGCCATGCAGTTGCCCGCGCCGAGCAATAAGGCGAGTATGGCGACTCTTGGTGCTTTTGAAGAACGTTCGTACATGATGATCCGGCTTCCATAAGGTGATGTGTTGATGACCAATACCTGCGCGGGCGCCGCAAATTTAGGCAGATTGTGCGGCTACGACAAACGATGATATCTCGCAGCAGTCATTAGAAAACTTAGGGTCAGGTTATGCTCCGTTCCCATTTGCCCCTCAACGCGCTGCGGGCTTTCGAAGCTTCTGCGCGGCATTTGAGTTTTACCCGGGCCGCGATTGAGCTGTGCGTCACCCAGGCGGCGGTCAGTCACCAGGTGAAAAGCCTGGAGGCGCAGCTCAATGTCACGCTGTTCAAACGCTTGCCCCGGGGCCTGATGCTCACCAGCGAAGGCGAAACCTTGTTGCCGGTGCTGCGTGAATCCTTTGACCGGATTGCGCAAACCTTAGGCCAGTTTGAAGCCGGGCATTACCGCGAAGTGTTGACGGTAGGCGCGGTGGGCACCTTTGCGGTGGGCTGGTTGTTGCCCAGGCTGGCGGACTTCCAGGCGCGCTACCCGTTTATCGACTTGCGATTGTCCACCAACAACAACCGGGTCGATGTGGCCGCCGAGGGGCTGGATTACGCGATCCGTTTTGGCGCTGGAGCGTGGCATGGCACCGAGGCGTGCCAGTTGCTCGAAGCGCCGCTGACAGTGCTGTGCGTGCCGCAGATTGCCCGCCAGTTGCAGGCCCCGGCGGACCTGTTGAAGCACACCTTGCTGCGCTCTTACCGCGCGGATGAGTGGACGCAATGGTTCCAGGCTGCCGGGCTGCCGGCTGACACGCTGGTGCCCCGCAGCATTGTGTTTGATTCATCCCTGGCAATGATGGAAGCCGCGCTGCAAGGTGCAGGTGTGGCGTTGGCCCCGGCGATGATGTTCAGCCGGCAGCTGGCGACGGATGTGATTCGCCAGCCGTTCGAGGTGGGCATTACCACCGGCAGTTACTGGTTGACGCGCTTGCAGTCGCGGGCCGAGACACCGGCGATGGCGGCGTTCAAGGCATGGTTGCGCGAAATGGCTGTGAATTAGGTCCTGCGACCTGTGGTGAGGGAGTTCGCTGTGGTGAGGGAGTTCGCTGTGGTGAGGGAGTTTGCTGTGGTGAGGGGGCTTGCTGTGGTGAGGGGGCTTGCTGTGGTGAGGGGGCTTGCTGTGGTGAGGGAGCTTGCTGTGGTGAGGGAGCTTGCTGTGGTGAGGGGGCTTGCTGTGGCGAGGGAGCTTGCTGTGGCGAGGGAGCTTGCTCCCGCTGGAGTGCGCAGCGCTCCCGCTTTTTTTTGGGGCTGCTACGCAACCCAGCGGGAGCAAGCTCCCTCGCCACAGCAAGCTCCCTGACCCAGCAAGCTCCCTGACCACAGCAAGCTCTCTCACCACAGGTTATTCTCCCACTCGGTCTGCCGACTGATCATAAGAGGCTGCAATGCAAACTTCCGGCGTGGACATCCGTCAACTCAAGGCCTTCGTGGTAGTCGCCGAAGAGCTCAGTTTTGTGCGCGCGGCGACCCGCCTGCATGTCTCGCAACCCGCGCTGTCCCAGACCATCCGCCAGTTTGAAGCGCTGCTGGATGTGCAGTTGTTCCAGCGCAATACCCGCAACGTGGCACTGACCGACGCCGGCGTAGCGTTACTGGTTGAGGCGCGGGAAATCGTCAACGGCGTCAGCCGCCTGGTGCGCACCGCCCACGAACATGCACGCGGCGTACGCGGCTCATTGAATATCGGTTTCCTGATCGGCGCCGGTGTAGACCTGATGCCCCAAATCCTCAGTGTGTTCGCCAAACGCTACCCGGAGATCGAACTGGTGGTGCGCGAATATGACTTCGGCTCGCCCCATGCCGGGATCGACGAAGGCATGGATGTCTCGGTGCTGCGCCCGCCGCTGGGCCTGGCGGACATCGAGTTGCACACCCTGGTGACCGAACCGTGCGTGGCGTGCCTGGCGTCCAGCCATCGGTTGGCCGGGGAGAGCAGCGTGAGCATCTATGATGTGCTGGATGAGCCGATCATTGCCGCACCGGGTGTTGGCGTGTGGCGCGGTTTCTGGACCGCCGATGCGTACCGCAACGGCCAGCCGGCACGGATCGTCCATGAAGCCTCAACAGTAGAGACCGAGTTGCAGGCGGTGGCCTCAGAGCGCGGGATCAGTATCACCGCGCTGTCCACTGCACGCTTCTATGCGCGCCCTGGCCTGGCGTTCCCGGTGATCAGCGATATGCCGATGTGTGAAGTGGCAGTGGCGTTGCCGCCACAGCCGAGTGTGGCGGCACGCAACTTTGCCGAGTTGGCGATGGAAGTGGCGAGCAGCCGACGTTAGTCAGGAGGGGCTCCTACTGATCCAGTAATTTGCTGCTCGGCCCGGCGCTGCCATTGTTAAGGCGCGTGCGCAGCGAAAACAACCACCACAGCACACCGACGCCGAGTGTAACCCCGGTGGTGATGGCGCCGGTGTGGCTTTCTTCCGGCACGCTCAGGGTCAGGATCACCGCGATGGCCCACAGGCCACCGAGGATGATCATGGGCAGCAACCAACGGCCCAGGCTGAACACGCCCGCAGGCGCCCCCGGCATCCGGCCGTTTTTATAGGCCAGGTACGCGGCAATCAGCGTCAGCAGGTAGGTGCAGTAGTAAGTCAGGCCGACCATCGAGTAGATCGCCGTGACAAACCCGCCGCTGGCCAGGTTCAGCAGCACGGCGATGGCGGTGATCAGCACGATGGCGCCCACCGGCGTGCCGAAGTGCGGGTTGATCTTCGCCAGCACCCTGGAGCCCGGCAGCATGTTGTCCCGGGACAGGGCAAAGGTCATGCGCGTGGCCACCGCCATATTGGCGATCAGGCAGGCGAGGATCGAGGCGAAGGCGATCACGATCATGCCCACGCCGGCGGCGTTGCCCAGTTGCAGGCGCACGATATTGATCACCGGGTTTTCGCTGTGGCTGAGCAGCTCGCTGACCGAGCCCGGGATCGCAATGCTCAGCAAGGCGAACACCACGAAGCCCAGCACGCTGGACACCAGCACCGCTCGCAGCATCGCCCGGGGAGCGGCGCGGCGTGGGTCCTTGGTTTCCTCCGACAGGTCCGCCGCGCCTTCCCAGCCCAGCAGCACCGAGACCGGCAGCAAGGTGGCGAGGGCGATGGTGGTGAAGCTGACGGTGCCGCCGCTCACCGGCTGCGCCGAGGTCAGGATCGCCACGCCCTGGGTGTGTTCGAAGAAGAAAAACACCCCGAAGAACAACGCAATCGCCAGCAGCACCGTGCCGATGATTTCGATGATCGCGCCGATGTCGTTGATGCGCGTGGCCAGGCGGATCCCGCAGATATTCAGCAGGCCCACCACCAGCGTCGCGCCGATGCTCAGGCCCTGGATCTGGCCTTGTGTGGGGTTGGCCCAGATCTCCGGTGCGAACACCGTGCCGATGGCCGCCGAGGTGGCTGCAGTACCCGCCACAAACGAGGTGAACGCGACCCAGCCGGTAAACCAGCCGAAGTGATTGCCCGCCAGCCGGCTGGACCATTGGTAGGCGTAGCCGGTAAGCGGAATGCGCCCGGCCAGGTGGCAGTAGACCATGACGATGCAGCACACCAGCGGGATCACCAGCAGCCACAGAAGGATGCCAATACCGCCGACGCGGTTGAACGGGTCGGCGAACAGCGTGACCACCCCGGTATTGATCGAGACCATGGAAAAGGCCAGGGCAAACGAGGTGAACGAACTCATGGTGCGGTGCATCTTTTGCTCGTAGCCGAGGCTGGCGAGGTCGGCGTCATCGCTGGACAGCGGGGCCTGGGCATTCGGCGGGGCGGTCACGGTGTTTTCGACGAATGTGCTCATGGCCGTTGCTCCTCGATGATGCCGATCACTTCGTCCAGCACGTCGAGGGCCTTGGCCAGCAACGGGCGTTCGATATCCAGCGGCGGCTTGACCTTGATCAGGTTGCCGAGCCCGGCGTAACGGCTTTCGCCAAACAATACGCCGCGCTCCACCCCAAGGCGATACACCTCCTGGGATTCCCTGCAGGCCGGTTCTTTGGTGGTGCGGTCCTTGACCAGTTCGATGGAGGCCATCAGCCCGGGGCAGCGCACGTCGCCGATCAACGGGTGGCGGGTTTGCATCTCCTTGAGGCGGGCGGTGATGTACTCGCCGGAGTCCCGCGCCTTTTCGCAGAGGTTGTCGGCGACGATGGCTTCCACCGTGGCGTAGCCGGCGGCCAGGGAGACGGGGAAGTGGCCGAAGGTCAGGGCTTCTTCGCCTTCGTCGAACCACTTGAGCTTGTCGTCGGCCAGGATCCCGGCCAGGGGGAAGCCGCCGCCGACGCCTTTGCCGAACACGATGATGTCGGGCAGCACGTCGTAATAGTCGGCGGCGAACATCGTGCCCATGCGCCCGAAGCCGGTTTGTACCTCGTCAAAAATCAGCAGCACACCCAGGCGGTCGCAGATCTCGCGTACGCCCTTGTAGTAGGAGCGGGGGAATTCGATATGCCCGCCATTGCCCTGGATCGGCTCCATCATCACGGCGGCCACGCCACCGTCGACGCCTTTGAGGATGGTTTCTTCCAGCAGGCCGAGGCACAACTGCGACTCGGTTTCCGGGTCCATGCCCAGGCGGGTGCGGTAGGGGTTGGGGTGTGGCACGCGGGTGAAGCGCGGCTGGATCGCCAAAAACGGGTTGTTCGGATGGGGCCAGCTCGCGCCGAGGGTGGCCAGGGAGCGGCCGTGGTAGCCGTCTTGCAGCACCAGCAGGTTCTGCGCGCCGGGGCGGTTCTTGAAGGCCAGTTTCATCGCCATCTCACCGGCGAGGCTGCCATGCAGGGCAAAGCCCATCTGGTTGAGGGCGCCGGGGGAAACTTCCCGCAGTTTCTTCACCAGCCGGGTGTGGGCGGGGGAGCCGAAGTTGGGGCGGATGTGGGTCATTTCGCGCAATTGCGCGACGGCGGCTTCCACCACCCGAGGGTCATTGGCCCCCAAATTGTTTGACCAGGCCTGGGCGGTACAGTCGATGTATTCCTTGCCCTGGTCGTCCCATACCAGCGAGCCTCGGGCCTTGACCAGGTTGATCCTGGAGGGTGCGGTGTTCATCACTTCATTCATCTGCTTTATCTCTTTTGTTAGGGCGGCAGTGTTTGGGGATGTGTGCAGTTAGGGTTGTGACTCGCTGCATCGAGTTGACCCGATGCTAGTCCCGGGGACGGGAGGAATAGAAAGACCGATTGCAGTGGGATTATTTGGCGTGGCTTATTAATAAAATCCTTTGAAACAAAATGAAACATTTGTCGCGGGCCAGCCTCTACCGTATCTCCACGACGAGTACTTTCATGAAAACTCCGCGTCCTTCTTCGCGAATGCCTCACCTCACGCAACTGCGCAACCTGAAGATGGCGCGCTCCGCCCACGCTTATGTGCGGGGCAGTACGGTTCAGTTTTATGAGTGGCTCCACAGCCAGCACGGCCGGCGCTTGCCCCACGGGCCGGCGATCTGGATCTGCGGCGACTGCCACGCCGGCAACCTTGGGCCTACGGGCGACACCAAGGGCCGGATCGACATGCATATCCGCGACCTTGACCAGGCGGTGATCGGCAACCCGGCCCATGACCTGGTGCGCCTGGCGTTGTCCCTGGCCACTGCTGCCCGGGGCTCGGATTTGCCGGGGGTGACCACCGCCCGCATGCTCGAAGAGATGATGGTGGGCTACGCCCAGGCATTTAAGGACAAGCCCGACGAGGCACCGCCGCGTCCGTCCCAGGTGAAGTCCGGGATGCGTAGCGCGGTGGAACGCACCTGGAAAAACCTGGCCCGCGAACGCATTGAAAACACCCGGCCGACGATTCCGTTGGGCAAGCATTTCTGGTCGTTGTCGCGGGCGGAAAAATCAGCCCTGGAAACGCTGTGTGCGTCGGATGAAATCCACCGGCTGGTGACTTCGCTCAAGGGCCGCTCCAACGACGACACGGTCGAGCTGCTGGACTCGGCTTATTGGGTCAAGGGCTGCAGCTCCCTTGGGCTGTTGCGCTATGCGGTGTTGCTGGGAGTAGGAGACAAGTCGGATCAGGAATACTGCCTGCTCGATATCAAGGAAGCAGTAGGCGCTGCTGCTCCGCGTGCGGCCCGGGCAAAGATGCCCAGGGATAATGGCCGGCGGGTGGTGGAGGGCGCGCGGCACCTTTCACCGGCGTTGGGAGGGCGAATGTTGGCGACGCGGTTCCTGGATCACGGTTTTTTCATCCGCGAATTGCTGCCCCAGGACATGAAGCTGGAGCTGGATGAGCTGAGTGAAATTGATGCGATGCACGCGGCCGGGTACCTCGCGCGGGTGGTGGGCGTGGCCCATGCACGGCAGATGGATCGGGACACGCGCAAGGACTGGATGGCGATGTTGCAGGAGAACCGCTCCAAGCAGCTGGATGCGCCGCCGTGGCTGTGGACCAGTGTGGTGCAGTTGGTGGGGAGCCATGAGGAAGGGTATCTCAACCACTGCCGGCGGTATGCGCTGGAGCACTGACCCGGGAAACAGCTGAATCACTGTGGGAGCTGGCTTGCCTGCGATGGCATCACCGCGGTGTATCTGACACACCGAGGTGATGCCATCGCGGGCAAGCCCGGCTCCCACATAAGCCCGGTCCTACCTGAGCGCTGTGTTCAGGCCAGGTATTTCCTGAACCAACCCAACGTCCGCTCCCACGCCAGATTCGCCGCCGCCTCGTCATACCTCGGCGTCGAATCGTTGTGGAACCCATGATTGGCGCCCTTGTAGATAAACGCCTCGTACGTGGTACCCGCCGCCTTCAACGCCTTCTCGTACGCCGGCCAGCCCTCGTTGATCCGCGTATCCAGTTCGCCGTAGTGCAGCATGATCGGCGCTTTGATCCGTGGCACATCCTTGGCCTCCGGCTGGCGCCCGTAAAACGACACCGCCGCGCCCAGTTCCGGATAGGCCACCGCCGCCGCGTTGGTCACACCGCCGCCATAACAGAACCCGGTGATCCCCACCTTGCCGGTGCTTGAATCGTGATGCATCAACCATTCGATGGCGGCGAAGAAGTCGTTCATCAGTTTCTCGGGGTCGACTTTCTGCTGCAGTTCCACACCTTTCTCATCGTTGCCGGGATAGCCGCCGACCGAGGTCAAGCCGTCCGGCGCCAGGGCAATAAACCCGGCCTTGGCCAACCGACGGGCCACGTCTTCGATATACGGGTTCAACCCACGATTCTCATGCACCACCACCACTGCCGGCACCTTGCCGGTGGCCTTGGCCGGGCGCACCAGGTAGCCGCGCACCGTGCCGTTGCCCTTGGGTGACGGGTAGGTGATGTAGTCGGCGACGATCTGCGGGTCGGTGAATTTCACCTGTTCGGCCAGGGCGTAGTTGGGGCTCAGGGCGGCGAGCAGGGCCGACGCGGTCAGCCCGCCGAAGGTGAACAGTGCCGCACGGTCGAGAAATTCCCGGCGGTTGATCTTGCCGTGGGCGTAGCCGTCGTAAAGCTCCAGCAGTTCAGGGGCGAAGTCTTTGGCGGTCAGACGAGTCATCGGTGGCGTCCTCGATTAGCGGTGGGACTGAATGTAGACCAGGATCAGGCTTCCCGGCCATGGGCAGCGGCGGCCAATTGCCCGGTGTCGACCCGCACGAACACCGAATCGCCGATCGCCGTCAGCACGCCATCGGCGTACACCTCGCACACCACGCGGCTTTTGCGCCCCACGTCACCTTCGACTTTCGCACGCAGGGTCAGCGGCACGCCCATCGGGGTCGGCTTGATGAATTTGATCCCCAGGTTGCCGGTCACGCAGTCGATACGCGGCAGGCTGCCGGGTTCGCGTTGCTCGGCACGGTAGTGGTAGGCCATGGCGGTCCAGTTCGAATGGCAGTCCACCAGCATCGCGATCAAGCCGCCGTAGACCAGGTCGGGCCAGCCGCAGTATTGGGCGTCGGGCTGGTGCTCGGCGATCACGTGGATGCCGTCGGCGTCCCAGCGGCTCTTGATGTGCAGGCCGTGGGGGTTGCTGCTGCCGCAGCCGTAGCAGACGCCTTCGGGGGCGGTGGTGTCTTGCAGGGAAAGCGCGGGCATCGTGGCTCCTTGTTGTTTGAGTTCCATCCGGCATGAGCCTAATGCCAGGGGCGTGAATAAATCCAGCACCTACGCTGTTAGCAGTGCACAGCGTGTTCCATTCCCACTCGAGAATCCCATGAAACGTCGATTGCTAGCGGCCTTCCTTACCCTCGGCACCCTGTTCAATGCGTATGCCGTGGAATACACCGACGTCAACCCGGCGGCCAGCACCATCAGTTTCACCTATGACCAGATGGGCCAGCAGGTGTACGGCACCTTTGGCACCTATTCGGCAGCCCTGAGTTTCGATACGCAAAACCCTGCTGCCGCCAGCACCGTGCTGACCATCCAGCTGCCGAGCATCAACGCCGGCAGCGACGACGCCAACACCGAACTGCCCAAACCCGGCTGGTTCGACATGACGACTTACCCGGTGGGCACCTTCACCTCGACCCACATCACCGACCTGGGCGGCAGCCGCTACCTGTTCAGCGGCAACCTGACCCTCAAGGGCCAGACCAAACCGGTGGAGGTCAAGGTGGCCCTCAAGGAACAGAGCGGCATCGGCGTGTTCGACGGCGAATTCGTGCTCAAGCGCGACGACTTCAAGATCGGCGCGGGGGAGTGGGCGGACAGCGTGGTGTCCAATGAGATCGTCATCAAGTTCAAGATGGTTGCGCCTGAACGCTGAGAGCTGAGATTCTGGCAGCTCTGAATCAAGGCGGTAACGTCATGGATGATATTGCTTACAGCGACAGACAACGCTGGCTGGCCCTGACCCGCATCAACACCCTGTCGGTGCTGTCCCAGATCGTGCAGATCGGCACCATCACGCCGTTGCTGTCGTTGTCCCTGGAACAGAAGGGCGTGGACCCGGCGAAAATCGGCGTGATCGTCAGCGCATCGTGGATCGCGATCCTGTTGCTGTACAAGATCGTGCCGCGGTTGTTGGGGCACCTGGGGCTGGTGAAGGCCAATCTGCTGAGTGTGGTCCTGACCGTGCTGGGGCTGATCGGCATGACGCTGACCGGCGAGCTGGTGCTGCTGTTCGCCCTGAACTTTGTGCTGGGCATCGGCTTGATCCTGCGCTGGATCGCCTGTGATACCTGGATCGTTTCCGTGGCCACCGACAGCGAACGCGGCCGGGCCATTGGCGTGCACGAAACCCTGATGGGCCTGGGGATTGCCGTCGGGCCCTTGCTGCTGGTGGTGTTCGGGGTCGACAGTGCGATTCCCTATTACGCCTGTGCGGCTATCGTGCTGCTGTCCGGTGGCCTTGCGTTGAGCTTGAAAGGGCACGATTCGCGGCCGAAAACACCGGCGGAGAAACGCCACGGCAAACTGTTCAGCGTGATTCCGGTGGCCTTGTGCGGCGCGTTTATCGCCGGGTTCTCGGAGACCTCATCGGTATCTTTCCTTGGCGCCTACAGCCTTTCGGCGGGCTATGTGCTGGCGGCGGCGACGTTGTTGATCTCGGTATTCGGCCTCGGCGGCACCGTGCTGCAACTGCCCATTGGCTGGATGGCGGATAAAAGTTCGTACAAGACCGGCCAGTTGGCCTGTGGCCTGGTGGTGCTGCTGGGCACCCTGGCGATCCCGTTCAGCCAAGGGCTGCCGTGGCTGTCGGCGCTGATCGTGTTTGTATGGGGCGGCGCGATTGGCGGCATGAACACCCTGGCGGTGATCGAGGCAGGAGACCGGGTGGCCGAGCACCAAGTGTCTACCGCGATGACTGCGATTGCGCTGTTCTACACCTTGGGCAGCGTGCTCGGGCCGATTGCCACGGGGGCGACGGTGTCCTATGTCAGCCCTCATGGCTTGATGATCAGTGTCGGCGTGGCCGGCGGGCTGTTTATCGCGTTGTTGATGTTGAGGAAGGCCGACTAGCGCGCAAACTTCTTCGCGCCCGCCACGCAGGCAATCACCGCCACAGTCACCAGCAGCATGCCCAGGCTCACTTGCTCATGCAGCAGCGTCGCCGCCAGTGCCAGGCCGAAGAATGGTTGCAGCAACTGCAGTTGCCCCACGGCAGCGATACCGCCCTGGGCCAGCCCGCGATACCAGAACACAAACCCGATCAGCATGCTGAACAGCGACACATAGGCCAGGCTCAGCCAGGCCGGCAGGCTGATGCCGGTGAACGACGCGGGTTTGAGGATGGCCGTCAGCGGCGCGACGATCGGCAGCGAGACCACCAGCGCCCAGCAGATCACCTGCCAGCCGCCCAGGGTGCGCGACAGCTTGGCGCCTTCGGCATAACCCAGGCCGCACACCAATATTGCCAGCAGCATCAGCAAATCCCCGGCGGGCGCGGCGCTCAAGCCTTGGGCAACGGCATAGCCGACCACCAGCAGGCTGCCCAGGATCGAGAACAACCAGAATACCGGCTTGGGCCGCTCGCCGCCGCGCACCACGCCAAACACCGCCGTAGCCAACGGCAGCAGGCCGACAAACACGATGGAGTGGGCGCTGGTGACGTACTGTAAGGCCAATGCCGTAAGCAGCGGAAAGCCGATCACCACCCCCAGCGCGACGATTGCCAGGGGCAGCAAATGGCTGCGGGCCGGGCGTTTTTCCTTGAACAGCCACAGCAGGCACAGGCCGAGCAGGGCGGCGATGGTGGCGCGGGCGACGGTCAGGAACACCGGGTCGAATTCCAGCACCGCCAGGCGCGTGGCGGGCAGCGAGCCGCTGAAGATCACCACGCCGATAAAGCCATTGAGCCAGCCGCTGGCGTTGTGTTCCTGGGTGTTGAGGTGGGTGGTGCGTTCCATGGGCGTCGGGCTCGATGAAGGATAAGTTGCGTCCTTCGCATCCTATGATTCACCATTAAGACAATCAAAAAATTGTCATGGATACATCGCCTATGCCTCGCGCCCGCTACAAGACCCTGGTGGACACCTTCGCCCGGGATATCCGCTCCGGCACGCTGGCGGCGGGTGCCCGTTTGCCAACCCACCGCCAGTTGGCCGCGAGCCACGGCCTGGCGTTGGTTACAGCCAGCCGGGTGTACACCGAGCTGGAGGCCATGGGCCTGGTCAGCGGCGAGACCGGGCGCGGGACCTTTGTGCGGGAAATTGCGCTGTCGCCGGGGCAGGGCGTCGGCCAGATTGCCGTGGCGGCGGGCATGATCGATCTCAACTTCAACTACCCGTCGTTGCCGGGCCAGACCGACCTGCTGCGCACTGCCTTGCGCCAATTGGCGCTGTCCGGCGACCTGGCGGCACTGCTGCGCTACCAGCCCCACGCCGGCCGGCTGCATGAGCGGGCGGCGGTGGCGCGGCACCTGGCGAGCCGGGGGCTGACGGTGCACGCGGAGCAGGTGCTGATCGTCAGCGGGGCCCAGCACGGGCTGGCGGTGACCATGATGTCGCTGCTTAAACCCGGCGATGTGGTGGCGGTGGATGCGTTGACCTATTCCGGGTTCAAGGTAGTGGCCGAGACGCTGCATCTGGAAATCGTCGCGATCCCGGTGACCGCGACCGGCCCGGACCTGGCCTTCCTCGAAAAGCTCTGTGCCCGGCGCCCGGTATGCGCCGTGTACAGCATGCCGACCTTGCATAACCCGCTGGGTTGGGTGATGAGCATGGCGCAACGTGAGCACTTGGTAGCGATTGCCCGCCGGCATGACCTGATCCTGATCGAGGACGCTGCCTACGCGTTTTTAGCCGAGGACGCGCCGCCGCCTGTGGCCGAACTGGCGCCGGAGCGCACGGTGTATGTATCGGGGCTGTCCAAGAGTGTCGCCACTGGGCTGCGGGTGGGGTTCGTGGCCGCGCCTCAGCAGTGGATGGCGGCGCTGGAACGTACGGTCATGGCCACCACCTGGAATACCCCGGGGGTGATGACCGCTGTTGCCGCCGCATGGATCGACGACGGCACGGTGCAGCAGCTGGAAGCGCAAAAACGCGAGGATGCCCGGGCTCGCCAGGTGGTGGCCGATGAGGTGTTGGCGGGGCTCAATGTGATCCGCCATCCGTCTTCGTATTTCCTGTGGCTGCCCTTGCCGGAAGACGCCCGCGCCGACCAGATCACCATGGCGCTGGCGCGGGAAAACATCTCGGTGTCCACCGCCGAACCGTTTGCTGTTTCGGCCCACGTGCCCCATGCCTTGCGTGTGGCGCTGGGCTCGGTGGACCGGGAGGTGCTGCGCGAGGCGCTGGTGAAGGTGCGCTGGGCGGTGGAGGCGTACTAGGCCTCCTGATGGCCTTTGATATGACTGTGGCGAGGGAGTCTGCTAAGTGGCGAGGGAGCTGCTGTGATGAGGAGCTTGCTGTGGTGAGGAGCTTGCTGTGGCGAGGGAGCTTGCTCCCGCTGGGCTGCGTAGCGGCCCCAAAAAAAGCGGGAGCGCTGCGCACTCCAGCGGGAGCAAGCTCCCTCGCCACAGCAGCTCCCTCTTCACAGCAGCTCCCTCTTCACTGCAAGCTCCCTCCCCACTGCAAACTCCTCACCAAAGCAAGCTCCCCCCTCACAGGAAAGCATCCGCCTGCTATCAGAACTTGTAAGCCTGGCGCCCAATCAGCAGCCACTTGCCTTTCTGCTTCTGCCAGACCTGGAAGTTTTCAATTTCGGTAGGCACCTCAACACCACTGTTCACCGCCTGGGCGGAAAAGTGGTTGCGCACCAGGGCGGTGTCGCCATTGAGGGTGATGGTCTGTTTCTGCATTTCCAGGGTCTTGAAACCGCTTCTGCCGGTTTCAATGTCGGCGATGAATTCCTGCTTGTTCTGGATCTTGCCGCTGGAGTGGCCGTAGGTGAGGTTGTTGGCGGTGAGTACCTGCAGTTGCGGGATGTCCTTGTGCAGCATGGCCTGGGTCAGGTGATCGACCGCAGCGGCTACATCCTTGTCACTTGCGGCAGGCGCGGCGGCCGCGTAGCCGCTGAACAGGCACAGAAAACCAATCAGAACCTTGACGTTTTGCATGGGTGTTTCCTTGTTGTTGTGGGGTACTGGTACGACACAGGAGGGCTCTTGTGGTCGTCGTACAACCATGCCGTATTTCAGGTGATCAAGGAAAGTGAAATTTCTCCTGGTCCTGGATATAGGCGCTATCGAATGGCATTGGTTGTCCTATCACTTGCGAAATAGTCGCCAGTACTTCCCGAGCAAATGGCACATGGCTATGCTGTGGCCGAAGCACCCATATCCCCAAGACCATGGGCGATGCGGCGGATGAATGGCAGCGCCGCAACAGCCAATAAGGACAACAACACATGACACCGGATCAAAAGTACGCGGCGGCCATGACGCGCCTCGGTTACCAGCTCAACGAGTTCAAGATCGGCGGCAACTACACGCCGTTGTTGCGGGACGGCCATCACATCTACATCAGCGGCCAGATCCCCCGGGTGGGTGACGCCATCGTGCTGCCCGGCAAGGTCGGCGAAAGCCTCAGCCTGGCCGACGCACAAATTGCCGCGGGCGTCAGCGCACTGCGGTGCCTGGGGTTGCTCAAGCAGGCACTGGGTTCGCTGGATCAGGTCAAGGCGATCTTGAAGATCAATGTGTACGTGCGCAGCGCGGAGGACTTCGACCAGCAAAGCGAAGTGGCCAACGGCGCGTCCGACCTGTTGAACGAGATTCTGGGGGCGGCCGGGTCGCATACGCGCACCTCGGTTGGCGTGCTGCAACTGCCCAAGGGCGCGGCGGTGGAAATCGACATGATTGCTGTGGCAAGGGACTGACGCCAAACGACCCATGGCACGGCGATCTTGCTGATTGCCGTGCCGATGGTGTGAGCCCCTTCAGGCTTGCACATCAACGCCGATGTGCGCCTGCAGCCAGTCCTTGTATACGGCGATGTTATCTGTCGACTGGTCGCCATTTTTCGCGGTGACGGTCTTGCCATCCAGGCGCCCGATGTCCAGCAGGTACTGAAGACCGTTGGCCACATGGGTGGCGTCGCTTTTGCTGAGTGACTGCACATCAGGCAATTCGACGGCATTGCTTTTATCGTCGAAGGTCGCCCACGACGGATTGGCTCTGGCGGTGGCAACGGTTTGCGCGGTCGAGATCACTTGCTCCTGATAGCTGGCTTCCAGCTTGGCCTTGATCTCTGGTGTGGCGTTGATGACCTCGATCCTCCCGGCCCGAAGCGTGCCGTTTTCCATGGACTGGGTCAGGCTCTTCTGGGCCAGTGCGATAAGGCTGGTGCTTCCGATCATGATGTTGCTCCCTGGTTGGTAACAGGAGCACAGCAATAGTCAGGCCATAAGCTGCAAGCCTTGTGCTGCGGGGCCGCCGGGGGCGGGGAGTGGGCAGGGGTTGCCGGATCCGGCAAGGCATTGCCTATTTCGACCGCTCATACGCCGCGGTCATCACCTGCCACGTCTGTGCATCCGCCGGAATCAAATGCTCGATGCGCAACGAGGTCACGGTGATGTCCTGCGGCATGCCGAAGGTGGTGAAGGTCGACATGAAGTTCAACTCACCTTCCCTGGAGTGGAGGCGTGTCAGCACCAGCGGCGGCAGCTCATTGGTCAATGCCTCGGGGCTCTGCGGCGCCGGCAGGCTGTCCAGAATCCTGGCAAGTTGCGGATTGCCCAACGCCTCGCGGGATGCCCGTTGCCAGGCGACGGTTCGGATTTCTTCAGCGTTGATCAAGTGATCACCCAGCCCGCCAGGCTGCAGCAGGGTGACCAGCAAATTCAGCCCTTCAGCCGCTTCCGGCTTGATCCCCACCAGATCGAACAGCACGTGGCTACTGGCATTGGCGGCGAGCACTTCCCAGTGACTGCCCAGCACGATAGCCGGCGCCGGATTGTTCGCGTGCAGCACGTGGCTGATGGCCTCGCGAATGGCTTCCATCGACGGTGACGTGAGCGGGGTGGCCTCATAACGTGGGGCGAAGCCGGCGGCCAGGAATACGTTGTTGCACTGCTCCAGCGGGGCCTCGAGGGCCATCAACAGAATATGCAACGTGCCCGGGCTGGGCTTGGCGCGGCCGGTCTCGATGCAGCTCAAGTGGCGCTGGGAAACCCCGGTGATCAGCGCCAGTTCCAGCTGACTCAATCTGGCCTGCCGACGCAGCACGCGCAGTTGCGCGCCGGCGGGCGTGTCGGGGTTTTCGCGGGGGAAAGGTGGGCTGCTCATGGGCTGACTCTGGCCGTGCGGGTCGGTGATGTCGATGACCTGTGAGGTCATTGAGAAGGGACGGACGTTATCACTAATGTGCAGCTTCCCGAACCGTTGTCTCCAAGGAGGAGAACATGCACAGACCCTGGATCGCCCTTGTCGGGTTGTTGGCGTTTACCCTGTACACCGTGATCACAATGCTCATGGCCGAGCAGTCGCTCATGGCGTTCGGGCTTGAATTGATATCGAGGCCGGACACCGCCCAGGTGGTGATTGACCTGTACCTGATGGCGCTGATGGCGTGCGTGTGGATGTACCGGGATGCGCGGGCCAGAGGCAAATCCCGGGTGTCGGTGTTGCCTTATTGGTTGATAACGGCGGTGTTTGTGTCCGTGGGGCCGCTGCTGTATCTGGTGGTCAACGGATTCCGCCATCGCGCAGGGAGCCAATGATGGAAGTCTATGCCCTGTGCGTGTTGGTACTGTTCATCAAGATGTTGGCGATCTCTTGCTATCAAGGCTATTTCCGCCTCAGGCACCTTGCGTTCATCAACAGTGAGGATGCCGGCTTCTTCAAGCGGGCGGCTAATTCGCAGGAACTGCCCCCCGTCATCCGAGGCGCCAGGTTTCAAGCTGGCGTGGCCATAGGCACAGGCGTTACGGGTAAGCCAGGAACGATAAGAATGTCCACCTCTAGCCAAGAAAACAGGTATTGCCTTTCAAAGATTCTAATTTTCGTGCCTGGGGGAAATTGAAAGTCATCCCTGATGATGAGCTGGCTTCTCCCGGTACTTCGTTTCCAGCCTTTTGGGGTGTCAATTTTTGTGGGGTCAATATCAAAAACGATAGCCTTGTTCCAACCATTTAAGATGTGTGACCCCGTACGGAAGGAACTGTATGTTCCCGGCAGTCCGCATGAAACCCATGTGCCCTTTGCTTCCCCATCCAAAAAACGATCAAGCAGGTGGGTGCTGTTTTTGATTGGGTGTGCCTTTAAGCATCCCTCTCCCAGTTTTTTATCAATGAGTTTCCGAGTGGCTCGATGGCACACTGTCACACTGCACTGCTGCTGGAGGAATTCATGGGTTCTCGTTGCCTCCGCTGCCGGGACATAATGAAACATAACAACGACCAAACCTATAACGTTAACCAGGGTAAGTAAGACTGCGCCGGTGAGTTGGTATTCATATGGAATGTTGACGTTGATGTATATCAAAAGCGTTGCAGATAAAGTGATGGTGAAGCCTACAAGGGCCAGTGCTGCATTTTTCATTATTTAGCGTGCTGTGTGGAGTGGGTCTGGATGCTGACGTTCAGTCTAAGTCAGCGCTGGGTATTTGGTAGCGCAGTGCAACAGGGATATTCTACAGGCTGTGTGTCAGGGTAATTGTAGACACGTAAAATTCGTCGCCGGCCAACATGTCGCTTTGAGTGATATCGCTTCTTCTAGGTGGCGGAGCTTCTAATATAATATTATTTTCGCAGTGCTTTAGGTCTTCGTGGAATATGTTCAAAGGATAGAGGTCAGGGCCAATATTGAACTCCTCCGAGTTTCTTTTTGCGATGCTATCTCTTACCTCAAAAATCAGGGTGCCTGCGTATTTTGCAGAAAGTAATTGTTTGTCTTGAATTTGCGCTTTGAATGCTGCTTTTTTGTAGGCTTCAATCGGCGCGTCCAGAATCACATCGTTGGTCAGCGTCCTGAGTTTATTCCAGATTATGTTGAAGTAAATTTCTTCGTTCAGACTATAGAAAAGTCTATGCATCGGGCAGGAATCAGGATAAGTGCTTTCAAATGTTGGATATGTCTTTGGGCGGCCAGTGAGTGTCTTGCCGACGATTGCTGTTCTGCCGGTTGCTATACTTTTAAGGTACTCGAATATGTTTTTGGGGTGGGGTATTCTGAACCCATATGTGCGCACGTCTGCGCGTAGATCGTAAATCGCTAGAAGGTCATCGTATTGATCGGGTGGTGTTGAAGTTTTAATGAATTCCTGGCAGAGGCTGACAGTTTCCACCAAGTAGTTAGAAAGTTTTTGGGTTTTTTTCAGGATTTCTTTATCTAGGGATTCTATGGTTTTTAGCGCTTCCTTTAAGTCATTTTCATGCTCCGCAATGTTGGCGGCCTTTAAAGAGAGCTCCGCAAGCCTGATGCTTTTTTGCTCATAGGCGTGTTTAAAGGTGTCGTGTATCTCGTTTTTTGCTCGTTCATCATATTCTTTGGATTTTTGTATTAGAAAATTTCTCGCCTCTGCGGAATTTCCGGATTCGATTAGCTTTTGAAATCCTACTCGGAGGTCCTCTGAGTACATAGTGTCTCCTTGACTGAAACGATGCTTGTTGAGGTTGAAAGCAGATGGGAACGATGTAGGCAGTGATCAATATCTATCTTGAAAAGTTTCGCGTCTCATGAGCGTAGATGCGGCATTCCAGCTGCAACATGAGATGATGTCATAATGCCATGCTGTTGGGTTCTAAGCAAAGGGCTCAGATTTGAATTGCTCGCGAAGGCCATCAACGATGACGCTCGCATCCTGATTCAACGCGGCGCCCTCAGGTTCTTCGCGAGCAAGCTCGCTCCTACAGTGGATCTGTTCCATTTAACGGGTTGTGTTTAGATCCGTGCCAACGCCTGCGCCAGATCCGCCCGCAGGTCCTCCACATCCTCAACCCCCACCGACAACCGCACCAACCCGTCACCAATCCCCAACTGCGCCCGGGTCGCCGCCGGAATGCTCGCATGGGTCATGATTGCCGGGTGCTCGATCAGGCTTTCCACTCCGCCGAGGCTCTCGGCCAGGGCAAAGATCTTCACGTTTTCCAGGAAGCGTGTCGCTCCTGCCAGGTCGCTTTTCAGGTCCACCGAAATCATCCCGCCAAACCCGCGCATCTGTCGGCGCGCCAGTTCATGTTGCGGGTGCGACGCGAGCCCCGGGTAGTAAACCCGCGCCACTTGCGGCTGTTGCTCCAGCCACGTCGCCAGTTCCAGTGCGTTGCTGCAATGGCGTTCCATGCGCAGCGCCAGGGTCTTCACCCCGCGCAGGGTCAGGAAGGCGTCGAACGGCCCGGCAATCGCGCCCACTGAGTTTTGCAGGAAGCCCAGGCGCTCGGCCAGTTCAGGATTCTGGCCCACCACCGCAATGCCGCCGATCACATCGGAGTGGCCGTTGAGGTACTTGGTGGTGGAGTGCACCACGATGTCGAAACCCAGCTCCAGCGGGCGCTGGATCCAGGGGCTGGCGAAGGTATTGTCGGCCACGCAAATGATGCCCCGGGCCTTGCATACGCGGGCGATGGCGGCGAGGTCGGTCAGGCTCAGCAGTGGGTTGCTCGGGGTTTCGACCCAGACCATCCGGGTGTCGTCCTGCAACGCAGCTTCGAAGGCCGACAGGTCGGTCAGGTCGACGAAGCTGAAGCGATGCCCGGCGCTGCGTTGGCGCACTTTGTCGAACAGGCGAAAGGTGCCACCGTACAGGTCGTTGCCGGAGACCACGTGGGCGCCGGCGTCGAGCAGTTCCAGCACGGTGGAAATCGCCGCCAGCCCGGAGGCAAACGCGAAAGCCTGAGTGCCGCCTTCAAGGTCGGCCACGCAGCGTTCCAGGGCAAAGCGCGTCGGGTTGTGGGAGCGCCCGTAGTCGAAGCCTTTGTGCACGCCGGGGCTGTCTTGCAAATAGGTGGAGTTGGCGTAGATCGGCGGCATCAGCGCGCCGGTAGTCGGGTCTGGGGATTGCCCGGCATGGATCACGCGGGTGGCGAAGGCGCTTTTATCGTGCTGGGTCATGCAAGGGATCTCCGTAAGTGATTGAGCAGGTCGACGCGGGTGATCAGGCCGTGAAAGCCCGAGGCGTCGGCAATGATTGCCACCAGTCCGCGATCCAGTTCGGCCTGCAGTTGCGCAAGGCTGGCGCTGGGCGCAAGGGTGTGAAGGGCGTTGGTCATGGCGCTGGCCACGGTCATGGAAAAGTGCGCGGCGTTGTGATGCAGGCCAAGCAGCACATCCGATTCGTCGAGCACGCCCACCAGTTGCTGGCCGTCCACCAGCACGGGCAGTTGCGAGACGTCCGCCAGGCGCATGCGCTGGAAGGCGGTGAGCAGGCTGTCGTCGGGGCCGACGCTGATCACCCGGCCATCCTCGAACCGGCGGGCGATCAGGTCCCGCAGGTCGCCGTAGTGTTTGTATTGCAGCAGGCCGGCGTCGTTCATCCATTGGTCGTTGTAGACCTTCGACAGGTAGCGCGTGCCGGTGTCGCAAACGAAGGTCACCACGCGCTTGGGCTCGGTCTGTTCGCGGCAGTAACGCAGGGCGGCGGCGAGCAGGGTGCCGGTGGAGGAGCCGCCGAGAATGCCTTCGGCCCGCAGCAGTTGGCGGGCGTGGTCGAAGCTTTCTTCGTCGCTGATGGAATAGGCGTGGCGCACGCTGGAGAGGTCGGCGATCGAGGGGATGAAATCTTCACCGATGCCCTCCACCGCCCACGAGCCGGGCTCCGTCATAGTGCCGCTGCGGCTGTATTCCGCCATCACCGAACCCACCGGGTCGGCCAGCACCATGGCCAGGTCGGGTTGCACGCGTTTGAAGAAACGGGTCAGGCCGGTGAGGGTACCGGCCGAGCCGACGCCGACCACGATGGCGTCCAGGTCATGCTGGGTCTGGGCCCAGATTTCCGGCGCGGTGCTGGTCTCGTGGGCGAGCGGGTTGGCGGGGTTGTTGAACTGGTCGGCGAAGAAGGAATCGGGAATGTCCTTGGCCAGCCGGGCGGCCACGTCCTGGTAATACTCGGGGTGGCCCTTGCCGACATCGGAGCGGGTGATGTGCACCTCCGCGCCCATGGCTTTGAGGTGCAAGACTTTCTCGGTGGACATCTTGTCGGGCACCACCAGCACCACCCGGTAACCCTTGGCGCGGCCCACCAGGGCCAGGCCGAGGCCGGTATTGCCGGCGGTGGCTTCGATGATGGTGCCGCCGGGACGCAGGCGGCCGTCGCGTTCGGCGGCGTCGATCATGGCCAGGCCGATGCGGTCCTTGATGGAGCCGCCGGGGTTCTGGGACTCAAGCTTGAGGAACAGCGTGCAGGGGCCGGTATCGAAGCGGCTGACCCGAACCAGCGGGGTGTTGCCGATCAGTTCGAGCACGGCGGGGCGGGAAGCGGTGGGCATGTCGTCACCTGGCTACGGAAGGGCGTATGGGATGGACAGCAGTTTCGAAAGCATGGTTTCGAACATAGGCCGGTATCGAGCCGCTCGCAACCGGGCGGCCGCCTGAATGTCTTTTTTTGGCGCATCGCTGCTTCATCACGGAGCACAGCCGAAGGCTGCCAAGCCGATGGATTTCGATCGCGGCCACGTATTCATTGGTTTGCAGCCGATTGGCCCAACGCTTGCTAAAAGAAATCCAAACTTGGATACAAGATGGAATCCCCAATGCGCAACGAACAACTCGGCTGGACCCTTGGTGAATGGCAGGCTGCCTACCGCAGCCGGGCACTGACCCCCGACATCCTGTTGACCCTGGCGGATACGTTTCCCGCCGAGGACAACGCCTGGATCAGCCGGGTACAACCCCAGCAGTTGAATGCCCAGTTGGCGCAACTGGCCGAGCGGCTGGCGGCGGTCGACGGCGATATCGACAAGCTGGCGCTGTATGGCGTGCCGTTTGCCATCAAGGACAACATCGATGCGGCGGGCTGGGAAACCACCGCTGCGTGCCCTGAGTTCGCGTATACCGCGGCGGCGGACGCCTCGGTGGTAGCCCGGTTGCGGGCAGCCGGGGCGATCCTGATGGGCAAGACCAACCTCGATCAGTTCGCCACAGGCCTGGTCGGCACTCGTTCGCCCTATGGCGCGGTTGGCAACAGCTTCAACCCGGAATATGTCAGCGGCGGTTCCAGCTCGGGCTCGGCTTCGGTGGTTGCCCGTGGCCTGGTGGCGTTTTCCCTGGGCACCGACACCGCCGGTTCCGGACGGGTGCCGGCGGGCTTCAACAATATCGTGGGGCTCAAACCGACCAAGGGCCGGCTGTCCAATACCGGGTTGGTGCCGGCGTGCCGCACCGTGGACTGTATTTCGGTGTTTGCCCTGACGGTTGAAGATGCCGAGCAGGTGGCAGGCGTGGCCGCCGCTTACGACCCCAGTGACGCGTATTCCCGTGTTAACCCCAACACCGCGCCGGTGGCGGCAGGTGCCACGATCAAACTGGCGGTACCGGCCAGCCTGGAGTTTTTTGGCGACGTGCAGAACCAGGCGGTGTTTGAACAGGCGCTGCTCAGGTTCAAGTCCCTGGGCGCCGAAATCACTCCGGTGGACTTCAGCCCGTTCCAGCAACTCGCCGAGCAGCTGTATTACGGCTCCTGGGTGGCGGAACGCACGGTCGCGCTGGAAGGCATGCTCGCCAGCAACCCCCCCGCGATCAACCCGGTGGTGCGCGGCATTGTCGAGAACGGCCTCAAATACAGCGCCTGCGATGCCTATAAAGCCGAATACCTGCGGGCCGAACTGAGCCGGCGTATCAACGACACCCTCGTCGGTTTCGACGCCTTGCTGGTGCCGACCTCGCCGACGATTCGCACCCTGGCGGAAATGGCCGTGGAGCCGGTGCTCTACAACTCGCAGTTTGGCTTCTACACCAACTTCACCAACCTCGCGGACCTTTCGGCGCTGGCCGTTCCCGCCGGGCTGCGCAGCGATGGCCTGCCATGCGGCATCACCCTGGTCGCACCGGCCTGGCACGATGCGGCGTTGGCGCATCTGGGCAAGCGTTGGCAGGCTGGCCTCGACCTGCCGTTGGGCGCCACCGAACGCGCTCTGCCGCCACCAGCCGTTGCACGACAGGCGCCCGGCAGCGTGCGGGTGGCAGTGGTGGGCGCACACCTCACCGGGATGCCGCTGAATTTCCAACTGACCAGCCGCAATGCCGTATTGGTCGAGCAAACCCTCACCGCCAGCCACTACCGCCTGCATGCGTTGCCGGGCACGGTGCCGCCCAAGCCCGGGCTGGTCAAGGATGACTCGGGCCGTTCGATCATCGTTGAGCTGTGGGACATGCCCATGGCCCGCTTTGGCGAGTTCGTCGCCGAGATCCCGGCGCCGCTGGGCATTGGCAACCTGACCCTGGCGGACGGGCGCAGCGTGAAGGGTTTTATCTGCGAGCCCTGGGCCCTGGCAGGTGCCACCGACATCACCGAGTTCGGCGGCTGGCGCGCTTACATGGCAAGCAGGGCGTAGCCATGCAGCTTTCAACCACGAGAAAGTCCGGCGAACGGCCGGACAGCCTGGCGGAGCGGGTGTACCAGCAGTTGAAGGACGACATCTTCGGCTTTCGCCTGCTGCCGGGGGATCGCTTCAGCGAAGGCGAGGTGGCCGAGCGTATGCAGGCCAGCCGCACGCCGGTGCGCCAGGCGCTTTACCGGCTGGAGCGGGAAGGGTACCTGGAGGTGTTCTTCCGGAGTGGCTGGCAGGTGCGGCCGTTCGACTTCAACTATTTCGAGGAACTGTACGACGTTCGGATCGTGCTGGAGCTGGCGGCCGTCAGCCGCTTGTGTGGCATGGCGGAACAGGGGCTTGAAGGGCTTGAGGCGATTTGGCGGGTGGACAAAAGTGCGCGGCTGGATGACGCCCAGGTCGTCTCGGCACTGGACGAGGCGTTTCACTGCGGGCTGGTGCAGGCCACCGGCAACGCTGAAATGGCGCGGATGCACTACGAGATTACCGAGAAAATCCGCATCATTCGGCGGCTGGATTTCACCCAGCAGTCACGTATTGCAGCGACGTATGAGGAGCACGGGTTGATCCTCGCGGCGATCCTGCAACGGCAAAGCGATCAGGCGCAGCAACTGCTCAAGACCCATATTGAGGTGAGCAAGCAGGAGGTGCGCAAGATCACATTGCATCGGTTGGCGGTGGCAAGGGGATAAGCCCTTCACACTGAAAAATTGGCTGGCCCCAATCCCTGTGGCGAGGGAGCTTGCTCCCGCTGGGCTGCGCAGCAGCCCCATCCAGACACCTCTTTTCGGCAGATAAAATAGGGTGTCCGGTTTTGGGGGCGCTTCGCACCCCAGCGGGAGCAAGCTCCCTCGCCACAGGTGATTCGAGCGTGGCCAAGACTTGCTGCAATTGATTCACCACCGTCTCACTCGCCGCCAGCATCGGCGCGCGCAACTCACTGCCGATCAAACCCTCCATCGCCAACGCGGCCTTCACCGGCGCGGGGTTGGGTTCTACGAACATCGTGTGAATCAACGGCAGTAACCCGAAAAACGTCTCGCGCGCCTCGTCCAGGCGGTTATCCCGAACCTGCCGATGCAGCCTCACAAACGCCTCGGTCCGCACATGCGCCGACGCGGCAATCGCCCCCGTCGCCCCCAGGCACAGTGCATTGAATATCTGCACATCCTCACCACACAGCACATCCACATTCCCGCTGGCCAATAGCGCCAGGGTATTGGCCAGGTTGCCGCCGCAATCCTTGATCGCGACGATCCGCTCATGGGCGACGATGTTCAGCAGCGTCGCCTGTTCGAAGGCAATCCCGGTGCGATAAGGAATGTCATACAGGATAATCGGCACACTGGACGCATCGGCCACGGTGCGGAAGAACGCCTCAAGGCCGGCCTGGGACGGGCGGATATAGCTCGGCGGCGGCACCAGCAAACCGGCCACCGGGCGCTTTAGGATCTCGGCCTGGAACTGCAGCAGCTCGATCTGGTTATACCCCGCCAGGCCCATCACCACCTGCTGCGGTGGCACCAGCTCCAGCACGGCATCCAGCATCGCCAGTTGCTCATGGCGGCTCAGTGCCGCGGCCTCGCCGGTGGTGGTGCAGACCATGATTCCGGCCACGCCCTTTTCCAGCAGATGGCAGACCAGGCGGCGCAGGCCGATGAAGTCGATGGCGCCGTTATGGAACGGTGTCACGACGGGAACCCAGATACCTTGAAACGATGACATGCGCTTTCTCCTGATGGTTGACCGATTGAGTCACCGTCAGAAGGGCAGAGGGAGGTAAGCAAGAGGAGGGGGCCTTCGCGCTCAATGTCCTGTCAGCTCATCTGACGGGACAGCGCGCCCCGGTCACATGAGCGACTGTTTCTTCGATTTGAGGGCGTGCGCAACGCAACCTTGCGCCTTGGCAATCAAGCCAATGACGGAAAAGTTGAAGGTCGTTGCAGACATTGAGGACACACCCTGAAGAAGACGCTCATCTTTATGGATTATTACAGGGTGTGTCAACTCACCGATATCAGTCGCGTTTCAGCCAGTGGCGCACAAAACGCACTACTTCTGCCGACAGCTCGGCATCTTCCGGGGCGCCCATGAAGCCGCCGTGGGGCATGGCTTCAAAAATGTGCAGCTCCACCGGCACCTCGGCCCGTCGCAGCGCACGGTGCAGGCGCACGGCGTTGGACAGGAACAGGTCCCGGGTACCGCTTTGCACCAACGTTGGCGGGAAACCCTGCGCGAAATCCCCGAACAGGGGCGACAGGTACGGGTGAGACAGATCCGCGCCGGCGGCGTACAGCAGGTTGACGCTCATCAGCGGGTTGGGCAGCACCAGGTCGACAGTGCGGTTGACCTGGAAGCTGTCGCCCGACTCGGTCAGGTCCATTTCCGGCGACAGCAACACCAGCGCGGCCGGCAGTGGCAAGCCTTCGTCGCGGGCGCGCAGCGCCAGGGCGGCGGCGAGGTTGCCGCCGGCCGAGCGCCCGCCGATCACGATCTTGTCCGGGGTGTGGAGCGTGAGCACGTGGCGGTAGGTGGCCATGCAGTCATCCAGTGCCGCCGGGTACGGATGGTCCGGTGGCATGCGGTAGTCCACGCCGTAGCAGGTCATGCCGTGCAGGTCGGCGTGTTTGCCGGCAGCAAGGCGCGCGTTTTCGTCGCCGCCAAATACCAGGGCGCCGCCGTGCAGGTCGATATAGGCGAACTCGGCGCCATCGGTGGGCGTCGCCCGGTACACGGTGGCGTCTTCCACGGTGATGGTCTCGACGCGGGCACGCAGGTTGGCCGCCTGACCCACCTGAGCCGCTGCGTACTGCTGGGCAACCGCGGCTTGCATGCGGCGCCAGCCTTCGTGGTCGTCGGCGGCGGGCATGGCGTACAGGCTGTTCACCGGCACGCCATCGGCGTTCACCAGGCGTTGCAAAGTCGCCTGGGCCTCGGGGCTGATGGACTGTGGAACCGGGAGCGTTCGCGGGTCGATCCTTACACCGTTACTCATTATCTGCACCGTCGGGGTTAAAGCGGGAGGGGGTCGAGACGCGAGCGCATTCTTGTCGGTACCGGTACTACACTGCAAGTCCAACCTCCCATCAGGGGAATCGTCATGATGAGCAAAAACACGATTTGTGTTTGGTACGACGGCACTGCACTGGACGCTGCGAACTTCTACGCCAAGACCTTCCCCGACAGCGCCGTGACGGCGGTGCATCACGCGCCCGGGGATTATCCGGCGGGCAAGCAGGGCGACGTGCTGACGGTGGAATTCACGGTTATGGGCATCCCGTGCCTCGGCCTGAACGGCGGCTCCGGCGTGCAACACAACGAGGCCTTCTCGTTCCAGGTGGCCACCGACGACCAGGCGGAAACCGACCGCCTCTGGCACGCGATCATCAGTCATGGCGGCGAGGGAAACGTCTGCGGCTGGTGCCAGGACAAATGGGGCGTGCGGTGGCAGATCACCCCGCGCGTGCTGACGACGGCGATCACCAATCCGGACCGGGCAGCGGCCAAGCGGGCCTTTGACGCGATGATGGGGATGACCAAAATTGATATTGCTGTGATTGAAGCGACGCAGTGAAAGTGGCCGGTGCAATCAATCGGTCACTGTCCGGTCAACCAGGCGAATACTGTTACGCCCGCCACGCTTGGACTCATACAGCGCCGCATCGCCTTGCTCGATCAGCGCAGCCAGGCTGGCGGGCGGCGTGTCGAACAGGCTGGCGCCGATGCTCAGGGTGACCGCTGCGGGTGTGATGAATGCCTGTGAGGCGGCTTGGTAAAACTGCTCACGCAGCGCGGCGCCCAGCTCGATGATTCGCTCGTTCGAGGTGTTTTTAAGCAGGATCACGAACTCGTCGCCGCCCAACCTCGCCCCCAACGCACCCTCGGGCACCTGCGCGCGAATCATCTCGCTCAACGCCACCAGCAGGCGGTCGCCTGCGGTATGGCCGTACAGGTCGTTGACCAGTTTGAAATTGTCGATATCGATCAGCAGCAAGGCGCCTGGCCGGGCGGGTGAGACCTCGTTCAAGAGGCCCGGCGCCCGCAGTTCCAGGGCGCGGCGGTTGTACAGGGCGGTCAATGGATCCCGGGCGGCCAGGCGTGCAATCTGCTCCTCGCGCCGGTAACGCTCGGTGCCGGTCATCGACAGTGCAATCAGCATGATCGCCATCGCGCCTTCCACCAGCGACACCTGAATGATCTCGCCACGAAACGCCGTCAGGTCGATCAACGTACCAGGCACAACCGCTGACAACGCCTTGGCCAGATAGAACACCCCGTGGGCCAGCAGCACATAACGCAATTGCACCGCGCCAACACTCAGCGACCGGCCGTGGGGGCGCAGCAGGAAACTGGCCCGCAGGGTCGGCACCGCCACCAGCAGCGAGTTGGTCAGCAGCATGGTTTTGGACCACAACTGGCCTTCCGGCAACAGCAGCATCGCAAACCAGGCCACGAAGATCAGGTACCAGGCGCGAGACAGGCGTACCTGGGTGAAACGCGCGACGCCCAGCAGGAACAGCCAGTGGGCAGTGACCAGCAACCCGTTGGCAAACCAGATGCCGATCAATACCAGCCCGCTGGCCCGCAGCAAGGCCAGGGTGCTGCCCACGCTGATGATGGCGAAACCGGCAGTCCAGTACAGCAGCGAAGGCTCGCGGACATTGCGCCACTCGACCGCCAGGTACAGCGCGGCGGCGCCGGCGAGGGCGATAGTGAGGACCAGAATGGTAATGGGGTCGAGCGCCATGGACGGACTGGCCTGCCTGAATTGCGGTGAGAACGCGATTGTATGCGTTTAGGCCGGTTTTCGCAGTGTTCGGCAGGCCCATATCCCCATGAATGCGGCATCTGTCGACAGGTGGATTAGGCTTCTACAGCTACACACAGCACCCTCTTGCGTATGCCTTTGTGTTAGCCATGAATGGCAAACCTGATGCCGCGCAAGAGGAGTTTCAACGCTATTCGCTGCGTCTTTCAGCGGCAGCTCAAAAGAAGCTTCGCCGGTTATTCGTTGATGCTGGCGGTTACCCCGACTAACCCCGCTTGGCCTCCCCAATCAGGATATCCTCGAAAAACGCCCCGATCGGCAGCGTCGGGTGGCACAACTGTATCTCCAACACCCAGACCATCTCGCTCGGTACGATCTCCACTTCCGCCAACTTATCTTGCCCGAACAGCGCATGCGGGAAGTCGGCGATGCGGTGTCCCGCCAGGTTGCGCTCAAGGCGCCAGCCTTTGGCGAAGGCACTGTGCTCGGCGAAGTCATACAGCTGGCGTCCGGTCAGCCCGCGGTGCCAGGCGTCGCGGGTTTCGTCGAACACCTGGTGCAATGCGGTCACGCAGGCCTCATGCAGCGGGTGCCCGCCGAAGACGAAGGTGTCGCCATAATCGCCTTCATAGCCATCCCACACGGGGCCGAGGTCGACCACGGCGATATCGGTGGCCCGCAGTTCGCGGAGCAGGTCGACGCCCTGGCGTGGGGTACGGACGGTGTCGTCGCCAAAACGTATATAGGTGGGGTGCCAGGTGTGAGACGCGCCCATGTCCTGCAATGTCTGGCTGGCCATGTGCAGGGCTTGTGCGGTGGTCATGCCGACTTCCAATTGATCGGCGATGGCGGCCAGGGCCCTTACCGTTTGCTCGCGGGCAGCCAGCATGCCGTCCAGCGAGTAGCGCGGGCCGACTTTTTCCAGCACCGGGTCCAGCGTCTTGAGCGACTCCGCTTGCGGTAAAGCCCCGCTGGGGACGAAGGCCTCGGCGACAAAACGATGGGCCTGCGCACCCGCTGCCAGACAGGTTTCGCGCACCTGGCTGATCATCGCGCCATTGCCGCAGGCGTAGATCTGGCTATCGCTCCAATGGTGGGGCTGTGTCAGGGCGACATGCTGCACACGGGCCTCTGCCGACTGGACGCGGTGCCAGTGAAAACGTGGATGAGCCTGGCTGGCCTGCTCCAGAAACTCAGCGTCGTAGAAGTCCGTCGAGGCTGAGTTACCCCAGTACAAGGTGACCTCGGCATCGCGGGCCAGGGCCGTCAGCAACAAGGGCTTGATCCCGGCATAACCGGTGCCGGTGGCGAACAGCACGACCGGGCGCTCATCTTCGTGTTGCCAGGTGCAGGCGCCCACGGGGCCTTCGAGTTGCACCGCATCACCCACTTGCAGGGCCGGCAGGACGCCTTCGGAAAACCGGCCGCCGCTGACCTGGCGAATATGAAACACCAAGCGGCCTTGGTCCTGTGCGGGCAGATTGGCCACGGAGAAACAGCGGCTGTCGCCATCCTCCAGGCGGAACCTGAGGTACTGACCGGGCCGCACTTCCAGTGGCTGGGCCGTCTGCAACACCAGCTCGACGATATCGGCGCTCAGGGCGCGCTTGCCGATCACCTGGGCGGTGACTTCCAGCGCTGGCGTGTCCAGTGACCAGCCGGGAATCTCCAGGCGCAGGTCGCTGCAGGCATGGCTCTGGCACAGCAACATCTCGTCGGCCGCCAGCGGATAGGAAGGGGCCGGGGCGTCTGGCGCGAGCAGTTTTTGCCGATACTCGCCCGACACCACCTTGACCTTGCACGACCCACAGGCGCCGCGCCGGCAGGAAAAGGGCACGGCGAGACCGCTGGCCAGCATGGCGTCGAGCAGCAAGTGATCGGCGGCTTCGAAGGATTTGCCCGAGGGCAGCAGTTCAACGACATGACGGTTTTGCATAAACACCTCGGGGCAATTGAGCCTCGATTATTGCGTTAGACTAGGACCATAAGAACCTCCAGTTTTGGATACTTCACATGGTCCAGCTCCGCAAATGGCGTCCTCTGCTCAAGCTCGATGGCGCGCAGCCGCAGGCATCCTATAGAAAGATCATCGAGGGCCTGGTGAGCGCGATTGCCGAGGGCCGGCTGCGCCCTGGCACGCTGTTGCCGGGGACCCGGGAGATGGCCCAACTGCTGGATGTCAATCGCAAGACGGTGATCCTTGCCTACGAGGAGGGCGTGACCAAAGGCTGGCTGGTCAGCATTCAACGTCGCGGTACTTTCGTCAGTACGCAACTGGCGCAAGGCACGGTAGCGGCTCCCCGCGCGGCAAAGTCGTTTGCCCTGGCGCTGCGGGAGACGCCGGCTGCGGCCTATTTCACCCCGGGCGCGCAAGTGATCGCACTGCAACAGCGGCCGGGTGCGCTGTTTTTCGACAATGGCGCCTGTGACCATCGCTTGCTGCCCCAAGCCGTGCTGCATCGCTACTACCGCAATGCCTTGCGCAACAGCTTTACTACCAACACCGTGCGACATGGCAGCGAGAGCAGCAGCCACTACCTGCGCAACGCCCTGGCCGAGATGCTGCGCCACAATCGCGGCCTGACGGTCGACGCGCAGCAGATCTGCCTGACCCAAGGCGTGCAGATGTCGCTGTATCTGACGGCCAGCGTACTGATCAAGCCCGGTGATGTGGTGGTGGTCGAACGCCTGAGCTACCCGCCTGCCTGGGAGATCTTCCGCCAGTTGGGCGCGCAACTGGTCACCGTGGACCTGGACGACGAAGGTTGCCGGGTCGATCAGCTCGCCGAGCTGTGCCGGGTGCACAACGTGCGCATGATGTATGTCACGCCCCATCACCAGTTTCCTACCACCGTCAGCCTGCGTGCGGGGCGTCGCCAGCAACTCCTGGAACTGGCCCGGCTGCATGATTTCTGCATCATCGAGGAAGATTACGACCACGAGTACCACTTTGCCGGACGCCCCTATCTGCCCCTGGCCAGCGACAGCGCGCAGCGCCACGTGATCTACATCGGCTCGCTGTCCAAGTCCCTGGGCAGCACCTTCCGTTGCAGCTACATCGTTGCACCGTCGAATGTCATCGAAGTGCTCGAGCGCAAGGCGGCGGTGAGCCTGGGGCAGGGCGATGCAGTGATGCAGCGGATGCTCGCGGACTTGATCAACGATGGCGAGCTGAAGAAGCACCTGCGTCGGGTGTCCAAAGAGTACCGTCGGCGCCGGGAAACCCTGCTTGGTTGCCTGCTGGAGGCGTTTGGCGAGCAGATATCCGTGCAGGAGCCGGAGGGCGGGCTGGCGTTGTGGGTGAGGTTTGCCGACTCAATCGACGTCGATCGACTGACTGAAAAAGCGCTGGAGCTGGACCTGGTGGTGCGCGGCGGTCGGCTGTTTTCGCCGTTTGACCAACCTGAGAATGCGCTGCGTTTGGGGTTTGCCTCGCTCAACCAGGAGGAAATCCGTATTGCTGTGCAGCGCTTGGCTCAGGCAGCGTGGGCGTTGAGGCGGTGAGTACAGCACCTTGCTCCATTGCCTACAGTTGCGTCAGAATCCGCCGGCTTGTGCGCTTGGGGATGGGTCTCTAAGGTTGCCCGGTCGCTGAAACCTCAGTGATCGGGTTTAGTAGCCCGAAGTATTCTTGGCATGTGCATGAGCATCATCTGTCAGACGTCTTCGTCTGTGCTTAATGGTGGCTGTGTGCAGGGCGCCTTCGGGCGCGCCGGTTTTGTCTGGAATATCCGGTCTACTAACCTGCACACAGCTGCCACCTCTCGTTTAGTAGCGAAAAGGTGGCGGCCAAAATGGAGCATCCAGACAATGTTCAAAGTAACGCCGAATCCTCCGGGAACTCCCGACCCAAAACTCCACCAGGCCGCCCAGCGCGCCTTGGATCACTACCTCAATCCCTCCGCCAAAACCGCTCCGCCATCGGCAGCACTGTTCAGTGTGGCTGCAGATGCCAGCAGTGAAAGCCTGATTACCAACAGCTATGAAACCTTCTCCTCGGTCAGCGCGTTGCTGCTTGATCTGTCGGAGGCGTTGAGCGGAAAAGATCGTGATGTGGCGTTGGCTATTCATCAGCTCAGCGAGTTGGGGGTGCTGTTGATGGGCAGGCTGATGGATCGGGAGCTGCCTTGTAGCTGACGCCGGAGGAGGTCCGGGTTGTTCAGCCAGCTCAATTGATTAGTCGCTGGGGCGTTGAAGGTCTCTACAGCGCTTCAGCGACATGAGTGCCGGGTTGCTAACTTCAGATGAGTGAGTCGTCGTTGGCGCCGCGATTAATGGCTGCATTCGGCACAGAGTGTGTAAAAACGCGCTGATGCACTGTCGGCGCGCAGCGCTGACGGTTGTTAGCTGAGTAATTGCTCACAACAAGTCCTGCGGATCATCACGAGGGGCTGGGAGCCCCTAGCGCCGCTTCTACCTTGCTGGGTGGCCAAAATACAGATCTTTTCAGGCCGACAGCGCCTTCATTAAACCGCTGGTACCGATAATTTTCATGACTCGTTTCAAGTTGTAGGCGAGGACGTTCAAGCTCATCTCCGCACTTACTCCGTTCAGCTTTCGTGTCAGGAAATGTGTGGCGCCCATCCATTGTTTGAGTGTCCCGAAGGGATGCTCGACCGTACGCTTGCGGACTCGCATCATGTCCGGCGCGTTGCTCAGCCTGTTCTGCATTTCCTCCAATACGGCTTCATGCTCCCATCGCCGAACTCGCCGTTGCTTGCTCGGTGTGCACTCCGATTTCAGCACGCATCCCTGGCAATTAGAACTCCAATAACGGTGCAACTTCAGGCCTTTTTCAACGCTGGAAAAGCGCCAGATCAACGCCTCTCCAGCGGGACAAATGTATTCGTTTTTTACCGCGTCATAGATGAAGGCATCGTTATTGAAACGCCCGTCAGCCTTGGCTCCAGAGGTCATCGGCTTGGGCACATAGACGGTGATGCCTGCATCGTGACAAGCTAGGATTTGTTCGCTTTTGAAGTAACCTCGGTCAGCCACTACCGACAACGTATCTGACGCCATCGCCTCGCGGGCCTGCTTGGCCATCGAGCTGAGCAGATCGCGGTCGGAACCGACGTTGGTCACCTCATGCGCAACGATCAAATGGTGCTGGGTATCGACTGCTGTCTGCACGTTGTAACCGACGATTCCGGTGCCGCGCGTCATCATGGAACGGGCGTCTGGATCGGTCAGTGAGACCTGTTTATCCGTTGATTCGTTGAGCTGAGTTTCAATGACCTGCAACTCTTTCATCTGAGCTTTGAGCTTGTCGATTTTCTCTTGCAGACGAGCAGCCTTGGGCTGAGCGACCGAGGGTTTTTGCCGATCAGTTTCGTCGAGCGTAGTCAGGTACCGATTGATACTTGATTCAATTTCTTCCATCCGCCGTTTCAGCTTGGCGCTGGTGAAATTGCGGTCGCGGTTATTGACGGCCTTGAATTTGCTGCCGTCGATGGCGACCAGATTTTCTTCGAACAGTCCTAGCTGCTGGCACAGCACCACGAACTGGCGGCAGACACCTCGGATGGCCTTGCTGTTGTCTTTTCGGAAGTTGGCGATGGTCTTGAAATCGGGCATCAAACGCCCGGTCAACCACATCAACTCGACGTTGCGTTGGGCTTCTCGTTCAAGACGCCGGCTCGATGGAATGCGGTTCAGATAGCCGTAGATGTAGATCTTCAGCAGGACCGAGGGATGGTAAGCCGGCCGGCCTGTATCAGCAGGTAAGGCGCCCTCGAAACCTAGTTTGACGAGGTCCAGTTCGTCGACAAAAATGTCGACTACGCGCACCGGATTGGCATCTGTGACGTAATCGTCGAGGCTCGCGGGAAGGAAGGTTTCTTGGCCTCGATGTTCACCTTGGATAAAGCGCTTCATGGGCGATCCCTGCGATGAAATCCTCAGAAATCATAGCAGGGCTAAGAGCGGTGTTCTGTTGAGATATTGATGCGTTTTTCAACCGCCTGTAGTTGCCTTTCCGGGTCCCAACCTCTCGGCGACGCTTGAGCTTTGCTACACCAAAGCATTCCTTTAGAGATCCATAATCTCCGCAAGTCAGCATGAGTAGATGTTGCGTCATCATAGCCGAACTGCGTACCGCAGGACGGGCACATGCCAAACGAAGAGCAGCCAACCTCATCGTATGGAGGCTCTTCAAGCCCGGGGTATCCACAAACCGGACAAAGATACGAAACGTTGCTTGCAATCATCCAACCCCCAGATTTCTAGCCTCTAGCCCACGTTGTCGGCGTACCTGCTGATTTCCGGAATCTTATACTGAATCTGAGCAACTGATGTCTGACCTGGGCTGAGTAGGAAAAAACACTAGAGTGGAAGCCGCTAACAAGGGTTTTGACACACTCTGGGCCGAAAGCGGACAGTGGGAAAGGCCTTGATGGAGCCAAAAAAGAAAGAGTTCACCGTTCAGAACGCCACTTCAACAATTTCTTCATTTTTTGATTAAGTCTTACGCGATTTCAACGAATTCCACAAAATTTCGACGAGATATACCATTCGAACAAGCAACCCATTTACCGAATGGTAGTTGCAGGATGGCGTTCTCGTTTTTTGCCAGCCGACTTAATTACTTTTAATAACATGAAGGGGAATATCATGAAACTCAAAAACAAAGTTGCCTTTATTACCGGCGGCACGTCAGGTATCGGCTTGGAAACAGCAAAGCTGTTCCAAGCGGAGGGAGCGAATGTTGTACTGGTTGGTTCGAACGCGGAACGCTTGGAAGTCGCGGGCAACGAGCTCAATGGTAGCGTGTTATTGATTCAAGCTGACCTGCGCAAGGTATCTGACATCGATCGGGCCATTGAAGAAACCCGTGCAAAGTTCGGTCAGATCGACATCGTATTTGCAAATGCTGGTGCCACTACCGTCGCTCCGCTGGCCGCCGTAACGCAGGAGTACATCAACGATAACCTTGCACTGAATTTCACAGGAACATTTTTCACGATCCAAAAGGCAGTCCCTCTGATGAGCGAGGGCGGAAGCATTATCGTTACGACCTCTTTCCTGAACACCATAGGTTTTCCAGGCATGTCGATTCTGGCCGCCACCAAGGCCGCAGCTCGCTCTCTGGTTCGTACCTTAGGCGCTGAATTGGCACCGCTCGGCATTCGTGTCAACGCTGTCAGCCCGGGCGCCATAGCAACCCCTTTTTACAGTAAAATTGGCCTGCCAGAAGAGGTGCTTTCCCAGGTTGCGGCTACTGTTACTGACAAGGTAGCACTTAAGCGTTTCGGAAATCCTGCGGAGCTGGCGAAGACCGTGCTGTTCCTGGCAAGTGATGATTCGTCATACACCACAGGGACCGAAATGGTGGTAGATGGTGGCCTGACGCAGTTTTAGTATGCGGCAGCATCACAACGAAAATGTTCAAGGCCGAACGTCTCGTCCTTGAACTAAAATTTCTTCTGCATATTTTTGGGGCGTCACTTGGACCGATTGGATGCGATGGCAATGCTGGTGTCTTCAGCTGATGAAGGTAGTTTGTCTGCGGCGGCCAGAAAGTTAAACATTCCGGTTGCAACGCTCACGCGAAACGTTAACAACCTTGAAATGCTGGTAGGCACAAAGCTGCTTATAAGAACGACGAGAAAGCTCGCGTTTACCGATGCAGGCCTTGAGTACATTGCAACAGCCAGACGAATATTGGAGGACGTGAGCGAATTGGAAAGGCGTGCCGTGGGTGAGTTTACGACCCCTCGAGGAGAGCTGGTCATCAGCTCGCCAGTACAAGTCGCGCGCCTGCGAGTGCTTCCTGTCATCAACCAGTTCCTCGAACTCTATCCGGAGATTCGAATCCGGTTATTACAGTCTGATCGTATTATTGACCTGGTAGATATGCACGCTGACGTAGCTATTCGGGTCGGGCACTTGCGGGACAGTAGCCTAATCGCTAAACGAGTGGGCTCATTGAGAGTAGTCATGGTAGCAAGCCCGGCTCTCTTGGATAAATATGGTTCGCCCAAAACGCCTGAAGACTTACATGGGTTTCCCTGCATTGTATTTGACAGCCCCAGTCTTTCGCCATGGCGCTATCGCAGTCAGGATAATGGGAAAATCTGTACAGTTGACCTAGTACCCAGGTTGCTTGTCTCCTCACCAGATGCAGCCGTTGATGCAGCCATTAATGGGGTCGGTATTACGTCCGTTCTTGAACACGATGTATATGACGCGATAAAGGCTGGAAAGCTGAAGTATGTTCTTCGAAGTTTTGAAGCTGAACCTGTTCCGGTCCATGTGGTTTTCCTTTCTCGAAATTCAATGCCTGCAAAGTTGCGCAGCTTTATAGATTTTTCTGTGCCTCAGCTTAGGCAATTACTATCGAGGTTTGGCAAATAGAGATAATTGCCCATAAATAAAAAACCCAAGTAAATACTAAAGCCTCTTGGAGTAAAGTGGCGAGCACTCTATTTCAAGGCTGGGCAGGCCATCCAATTTAACTATTCTATGATTAAGTGTTAATCACAACCTGGTGGTTATTTTTTTAATCTGCAAATTGTAATATGGTCCGGCCGCATGGAAGCTGCGATCAGCTGTTACCATTGTCCCTTTCAGTGTGAGATTAAATCAATGAAACCCGATAGTGTCAGTAAGTCGATCAAAAGATTTTTCGCGCAGCAGTGTCATTGTGTAGCTAAACCCGCATTGTTAGCCGTGATTATTGGGCTAGCATTGCAAGCGCCTGCAGAGGCTCAAATATCTATTAGCAGTAAAGCGCTCCCTTTGAACAGTGCCATCATTGCCGCTCAAACGGCAGTAGATACCTGTAAAGCTAACGGCTATGACGTTACCGCGACTGTTGTGGATGTATCTGGCACCCCGCAAGTAATTCTACGGGCTGATCGGGCTGTCATCAGCACTAAAGATAGTAGCTATCGCAAAGCTTACACCGTAGTGACTATGGGCACGATTTTCAACGTAGATACTACAAGTGGTTTTATCGGAGTCATCTCGAAGTTCCCTCCTGTAGTGGCTGAATCGCTTGCCAGTACGCCTAACGTGACAGCGTTACCCGGTGGCGTAGCATTTAGAGTGGATGGCGAAACCATTGCCGGGATTGGCGTCGGGGGTTCACCAGGTGGTGACAAGGATGAAGTCTGTGCCCAGGCGGGCGTGGCCAAGGTGGCGCAGCTTATGAAGAAGTAGTCATCTGTGCTGCGTCAGCAGTAACTACACTGACTTGGCTAACAGAGAAATTACGGCCAGGTGGTTGGTTATCATCTCGCCCGATCTTTAGCAGAGAAATTGCACATCTGCATCGCCTCGGCTTTCCTAGATATGTCGAAGTCAAAAAAAGCAAGCTGAGGCAAGGTTCAATCAGTCCGCTTTTGACCGATTTCGGCCTTTCAAATTGGGCAGAAAACATCGGCCAAAAGCGGCCCTCAGGTGTCTACGAAACTAGGGAGGATTCACTCACGTACGCCGTACGAGTTACCGAAGGTGTTAACTCTGATATCGAAAACCGAGCCTGACCTCACATCAGATTCTCGCTATTTGCTCCCTATCGATCTTGTTGAGCGAAGCTAAGGCATCATAGTGACTCATTTACAGCGCTATAATTTGATCCAATGAATTCCAGGCAACTGATCGGACGTCGGCCGATCAAGCGCTCCAGATCACCGGTAATCTCCTCGAATTCACCTGTATTTACCGCCGCGATCCACTCGTGCAAAAAGTCAGCAACAGGAGCGGGGATGCCATCACCGACTAGCCTTGCGGCGAGCACTTCCTTCGACACGGTCTGATAAGGGACTTTCCTGCCAACGACCTCTGATAATGCCGCTGCTATTTCTCGGAATGAAATCGCTTCGCTGGCACCAAGGGTATAGGTCTTGCCCTCGTGGCCTGTTTGGGTAAGGATCAATGCGTTGGCGTACGCTAGATCTGCTCGTGAAACCAGCGTTGCGCGGCCATCACCTGCGGTAACTTGAACACCGTTGGAGGCCCAGTGTGCTCCCAAAAAGTATGGCAAGGAGTCCTGGTACACACTATTGCGTACTACGGTGTAAGCCAGCCCGCTGTCTACCAAGGCCTGCTCAGTGGCGAGGTCCGATTCGGTCACCATCGAGATCAGGTTGACTGACCCGGTTTTGCGCTGGATCGACGTATAGACGAGGTGGCTGACACCGGCATATTTTGCCGCCTGGATGATATTTAGGTGCTGTGGCAAACGGTCCGTGAACGCAACTGCCGAAACCATCAACACCTTCTCGATGCCTTCGAATGCTGCAATCAGGGACGACTGATCCAGATAGTCGCCGCGCCGAACTTCCACACCTTGCGCCGACAGTGCCTGAACCTTGCCAGGATCTCGGACCATCGCAACCAATTGGTTCGCTTCCGTGATTTGCAGCAGTGCTTTCAGGGTTTGAGAGCCCAATTCGCCAGAGGCGCCTGTCACCAATATCTTGCCCATGATTGACCTTCTGTTAGTGAGTAAAAGGGGTCACACCTGTGCCCAGCCGCCATCAACTGGGATTTCAGCGCCGTTGATGTAGCTGGCTCCGTCGGAGGCCAGGAAGACGGCTACTTTGGCAATCTCATCGGGTTGTCCGACGCGCCCAACCGGGATCAGTTCGGCGAAGAGGCCAAGCATGGCCTCTGCAGCTTCCTTGTCCGGCGCAGCACCCTTGAGGCCGGGGGTTTCAATGGCTCCCGGGCTGATGACGTTCACGCGAATGTTGCGATGCTTAAGGTCGAGCATCCAGCCGCGGGCGAAACTGCGGATAGCGGCCTTGGTGGCGGCATAGATGCTGTTGCCGGGCATGCCTTTGCTGCCGACCAGTGAAGAGACCAATACAATGCTGGCCCCATCACTTAGCAGCGGCAGCAGTTTCTGAACGGTAAACACCATCCCTTTTACATTCACTGCGAACAGACGGTCGAAGGACTCTCCGGTGATCTCGCCAAGAGGTGCGCGCTCAAGAATCCCAGCATTGGCAAACAGGATGTCCAGTCGCCCTGCCTGCTTGCCGACAACCTGCGATACGCGCTCCAAATCAGCATCGTTGGAGACATCCCCCTGAATCGCCACAGCCTGTTCGCCAATCAAGGCAGCGGCATCATCAAGAGCAGCCTGGTTTCTACCGGTAATGAATACCCGAGCACCTTCCCGTGCGAAGCGTTTTGCCGTGGCCAGGCCCAGGCCGGAGCTACCTCCGGTAACCAGCGCTATTTTTCCAACAAGTGTCTGCGTCATGGTTTCATCTCACTAGTAATATAGTGATCACTACATTACGAGCGCTGGCGAGGCTGGTCAAGCTCATAATAGAATGATCGCTAAATTATCAGGAGGGCAGGCGATGGCACGTCCGAGAAAGTTTAACGAGGACGCCGTTCTGGACAAGGCCACAGATATTTTCTGGAGCAAAGGCTACGACGGCACCTCTGTGGCGGAATTGACCAAGACGATGGGCATCAGCGCCCCCAGCCTTTACTTCGCCTTTGGCAGCAAGCGCGGGTTGTTTGATGCCGTGCTTGAACGCTACGACCAACGCAGGCTCGCCCACCGTGACTGGATCCTGGCTGCACCTACAGGCCGCGAGGCCGCCAAGCGAATGCTGATAGGTGCTGTTGAGTGGCTCACCACTGCAGACGAGCCTTTGGGTTGCCTGTTGGTTCAGTCGGGGCTTGCGAACGGCTTGGCTGATTGTGATGTGGCTACAGAGCTCAGTCGTCGACGTAATCGTATAAGAGCCATGTTGCGCGAGCGTTTCGAGCTGGCGCAGCAGCAGGGTGACCTGGCCAGCACACAAGATGCCGACGCACTGGCGCTTTACATCCAGACTGTGTTCGACGGTCTGTGCCTGCAAGCCGCTGCGGGAACTGCGCGACAGCAACTGGAGACTGTTGTGGCCCGCGCATTGATGAGCTGGCCTGTGTAGCCAGGTGCGACTTGAAGCGGAGTGCCAGGTATGAAGCCGCCAGCTGTGCTGGCGGCCAACCCGTTGACTCTGTCTCGACCATATTGACGATGCGTTAACGAATGCCGTCGTTGCGCAAGGCGGTTGGTGTGTATTCTGCCGCGACGGCCTTGAAACCGATGTCCATGCTGTCCTTCTCTTCGTTACGCATCCCGGAGACCAGGTAGCGGCCGTTGATGAGGTCATACAGGGCTTCGACACCCATCCACGGAATCTTCTTGTCGTACAGCGGCGTCATGAAGCCCTCGGCGGTGCGCCACAAGGTATTGCGTGCATCGTAGTGGTCGGCAAGGGCGATTTGCCAGCTGTCCTCATCAAAGTACAAGACGCGTTTTGCATAGACATGACGCTGGTCAGCCTTGAGGTCGGCCTCAACCACCCATACCCGATGCAGTTCATAGCGGGTGATATCGGAGTTGATGTGCCCCGGCTTGATCACGTCGGTGTACTTCAGTGCGGGCGACTCCAGCTGGAAGCTATTGTAGGGGATGTAGATTTCCTTTTTGCCGAGCAGCTTCCAGTCATAGCGGTCCGGTGCGCCGTTGAACATGTCCAAGTTGTCTGCCACCCGTTGGCCGTCCGAGGCCGGGTACGGGCCATCGTAAGCAATCTGTGGGGCGCGTCGCACGCGTCGCTGCCCGGCACTGTAGATCCAGGCCATGCGCGGTTCCTTCACCTGGTCGAGAGTTTCGTGGACCAGCACCACATCGCCGGCCAAACGGGCTGGCGCCGTCACCAGTTGCTTGTAGTAGAACAACACATTGCCCGGATTTTGCGGATCGAAGTCTTTCAACTGGTCGCGATAGGTGAACTGCTGCTTGAAGTACACGGGGTTGAAGGTACCGTCGGCCAATGGTGTGGCCTGGACGTGGGTGCGCCGCACGCTGCCGCCGCGATAGCGGGTGATGTGATTCCAGACCACCTCAAGCCCATTTTGGGGAATAGGGAAGGGCGTGGCGATTTCAAAGTCCGACAGGCCGTTGCCGCCGGATATAAGTGTCGACTTCACTGCGTTCCTGGCGATGGCCTGGTTTACGTTCTCGGGCAGGGCCGCGCTTCGATGGCTGGGGAACACCCGCATGTGGAAGCTGTCGGGGTAGCGCTTGAACAGGGCCAACTGGCCCGGCGTCAGTTTGTCCTGGTACTGGGCGACATTTTGCGGAGTGATGGTGAACAGCGGCTTTTCGGCCGCGAAGGGGTCACTGAGCGCACCATTGGGCCCTGCGCTGCCCGCGTTCTCGGCCAGACCGCCGGTCCATGGGGGAATGCTCCCGTCGGCGTTGCCGGCTTTTTCTGCACCGACGGGCGTCAGGCTGTTGCCCAGCTTCGCCGCTTCACTCGCTGGCACTGCCGCCTGGGTCAGCGTGGCTGTAGCGAGCAGGGTGAGTGTGGTGGCAAATAAGGTCAGAGTTTTCATTGTGTTGGCTCCACTTAAAAGGACACGCCAAAGCTCAGGGCGATGAAGTCGCGGTCGATGTTTACGTTGTAGGCGCCGCCGAAAAAGTCGGTATAGGACAGGCTTGCGGTGTAGGTATTCAGGTAATTGGCATCGATGCCCAGGCTCAGTGCCTTGGAGCCTTCGTTGAAGCCAGGCTCGGGGCCGTAGCCTTTCACGTCATGGGACCAGGCAATATTCGGGTGCAATTCAACGCCCGGAATCACCCCGTTGTAGTCCCAGATGGCGCGCACGCGATAACCCCAAGAGGTGCTGGTGGCGAAACCATCGTTGTTGCAGTTGGAAGGCGTCTGTACATTGGTGGTGTTGGTGCATAGGTTGTTGTTGGGATACAACTCCCCTTGACCGTAGGCAGTACTGCGGCCGTAGCGCAGCCCGCCTTTGCCCTCCAGGCCACCGATATGAGTGAGCCCCACTTCACCGATCAGGGTCAGGCGTTCGGCATTCATGACCTGGTCGAAGAAGTGCGTGGCGGTGACCTGAGCCTGCGTGACTTCCTTGCGTCGATAGCCGGAGACGTCCTGGCCATTGGCCAATGGCGCCGCCCCGGATGACAGCACCGGCGTCAAGGCCGGTACGCCGATGCCGGCGCTGATCAAGTCCACGGGGCTGATCTGCAGCGGCATATTGGGCCGGTAGCTGATCTCGCCTGCCAGAGTGGTGCCACTGGGCAGACTGGTGCTGAAGCTCAGGCCGTACAGGCGGATGTCTTCCGGGTAATCGACATAATACTGCGAGGTGCCCAGGCGGTAGGCCTGAGCCAGGCTCTGGCCGGTGGGGCTGGCGAGGAAACCGCCACAGGCACCTGCCGGTACGCCGACGTTGCCACACAGTTGCGGGGCAAAGCCCAGGTCAGCGGCATGCGCACTGCTGATGGCGCTGACGTAGGGTTGGCGGCTGTGATAGTTGATGAAGTACCCGGCGAACTCACTGTTCAGTTCCGGTGCGAACCAGCGCAGTGCAGCGCCCCACTGGCCGCCGTCGCGAGCGTCACGGTCGCGACCGCGGGGAATCACGATGCCTTCGTTGGAGAGTTGCACGCCAAACGGCGAAAGGGCCGCCCTGGCCGCCGGATTCTGGTCGAGTATCGGCCCCACCGGCAGTCCATTGCAGCCATCGGCGATCACGTCGGTCTGCGAGAAGAAAGTGCCACAGTTATCGATCGCGGTTTTTTGCCATTCCAACTGGTAGAAACCCTCCGCCGATAGGTTGTCGGTGAGATTCTGCGACAGGTAGAACATGTTGACCGGAATCAACCCCTCCTTGATCTCCGAGCCGGGTCGGCGAAAAGAGGTCACGTCCACCGGATTGATGGTGTTGATGCCGCCCTGGATAAAAGTGCTTTCGCCCCAGCTCACCACTTGCTTGCCAAGACGCACGGTGCCGGGCAAGTCTCGGATCAGGTAGTTGTGGTAAATGAAGGCGTCGAGAATCTCGGCGCCGGAAGCTTTCGCACCTTCCTGGCGACCGTGGTCATCGATGTCCTTGAACCGCTGATGTTCATCCTTGAGCGCAAAGTCATACCAGTACTTGCCGCGCACAAATACGCCACTGTCCCCGTATTTGAGTTCAAGGTCGTGGACGCCTTTGAATACCCGGCTAAAGGCGTCGCCTTTCTTGAAGTTGAGCCGGCCGTCGTCGGCGCTGTGGCTGCTGAGCAGTTCCTGCTTCGGGTTCTCCAGGGACCAACTGGAGCCTACCGAGAGGCTGGAGTCGAACTGTCCGTGGATCTCGCCGATATCGAAGTTGATTGCCGATGCGGGCGCACTGGCCAATGCGGCCAGGCCGAAAGCGAGGGGCAGACGAGCCTGTTGCCATGGGGGTTGTTTACGAGTCATTGCGTTCACTACCTCTTGTTGTTTTTGTTGTGCGTTACGCGTCCCTGCACGGTTTTCGAGGCGCAGCAGGTCTCGCAGACCATGGCAAATGCCATAGCCGGTTCTCGGAGCTCAGTTGGTGATGCTCAATGTTCAGGTTGCGGGTGGCAGTGATTGCCTCCTCAACTCAGCAGGCAGTGCTAGCCGAGCCATTCAATTTGGAAGCTGTAGCGCCCGAGCAGGGGCACGAGTTGCTCACGATGGGCGCCAGCGCCAATGTGGGCGACCAGCCCGCGACGCGGGTCTTGCAACACGTTTACGCTGATATCCTGCGCGCCCGCGTTGGCTGCCTCCAGGCGTACGACGTTGGCGATTTCCAGTTGCTGCAGGGCCGGCTTGAAGATCTTGCCGACCGGTGTCACCGGCAAGGCGTCGAGGATCTCGATGCGCTTGGGCACGGCCGAGCGTTCGGAAATGGCCTGGCTGGCAAATGCGAGTAATGTCGACGCTGCGCAGCTGTGCCCTGGCTTGAGCTGGACATACGCCACAGGCACTTCACCAGCGTGGGCATCGGGACAGCCGATGGCGGCCACCAGCGCGACGGCCGGATGCGCCTGCAACGCTTCTTCGATCTGTTTGGGGTCGATGTTATGGCCGCCGCGAATAATCAGCTCCTTCTTGCGCCCGGTGAGCCAAAAATAACCATCGGCATCCTGGCGTCCCAAGTCGCCGGTGTTCAGCCAGCGATGGCCGTCAATATCGATCCACAGGCCTTGATTGTGCTCGGATTGCAGGTAGCCAATAAATACGTTGGGGCCGTGAATACCTATCACCCCGACCTCGTCGATCATCGCATCGCGCAGGTAACTGCCGTGTTCATCCAGAATCACCGCACGCATTTCCTGATAAGGCAGACGCAGGCCAATGGAACCGATTTTGCGTTCGCCCCCCGCGGGGTTGCATGACGAAACGCAGGCACCTTCAGTGAGGCCGTACCCTTCGAGAATAGGAACGCCGATTTGCGCTTCGAAGTCCTTGAACAGCTCTATCGGCATGGGTGCAGCACCACAAAGAGCGCTTTGGAGGCTGCTAAGGTCGTGCTCTTTTATCGATTGTTGCAGCAGCGCGGAATATACGGTGGGCACACCAGAGAAAAAATTGATCTTGAAGTGCTCAACCATCGCCCAGAAATTCTGGATGACCCCGGCCCCGCGGTACCCCTGAGGAGTGCCGATCACCACTTGGTCGCCCTTGGTCCACGGCATCAGGCCGGTGACTAATTGGCCGTTCACATGGAATAACGGCAAGCCGCAGAAAATCACCAGGCCGGGTTCCCGAGGCTCCATGTTGCGAGCCATGGCCCACGCATTGAAAACTTCGGAGCCATGGCTGCGCATGGCAATCTTCGGCAACCCCGTGGTGCCGCCAGTGCAGAAGTAGGAAGACGGATCTTCGGCGCGAATATGCCTGGCGCTGTTCAGGTACTGATGACGCTGTTTCTTCATCAGGTCCCGCAGGTCGGCAATTGCCAGATGCCGGTAGCGTGCTTTTTCCCGTTTGGCCATCCAGCGCAATGCCAACCCTTTAAACGTGCTGACATAGGGCGCCATGCTCACCCAGATCACGTGCTTGACGCTAGGTAACTGGTCCAGTTGCGTAGCTAGCCGTGGCCACAGATCGCTACCAGGCGTCGGTGCCAGGGTGACCACGACTTTGGCGTTGGCGGCCCGCAGCAGGTCGGCCATCTGAGGCGCCTCCAACAACGGATTGACCGCCATGACGATGCCTGTCGCCTCGCCGCCCCAGATGGTGAAATGGGTTTCCGGCAAATTCGGCAAAATAAACGCGATGACGTCGTCTGCGCCCAGGCCGAGTTCGTGGAACGCGTTAGCAGCGCGGGTGATGTCGATCAGCAGCTCGGAGTAGGTCCAATCGTGGGTCTTGCGAAAATTCTGCCCGTCGAGAAAAAAGCGCAGGGCGGGCGCATTCGGGCGCTCTTTCGCACAATTTGCCAAGGCATCATAGGTGCTCGCCGACAGTCCCTGACGACTGAGCGGGGTGCGTTCCAGCGCCTGAATATCGGCCAGGTTTGTGATCGCCATCAGGCTTGCTCCACCACAAGATTACGCTGGGTGCCAAGATCGATCTTGCCATCGGCGCTGCGAATACTGGCTTCGACAAGATCGCCGGCTTTGAGGTACTGCGTGCGGCTCTCCTGTGTTTTCAGAAAGATCTTCCACTTCACCGCATCCGGCAGCAAGGCGCCGATTCGTTGCTTCGCGGGGGAGGGCACGGTAAGCGCGCAGCCGGCTGGCGTGCCGGTGGCGATCAGGTCGCCGGAGTTGAAATCCTGTACACCGGACAGCTCGGTCAAGGTTTCTGCCGGGCCGTACACCAGGTTGGCGGTGCTATCGTTTTGTCGGACCTGCCCATTGACCGTCAGCCGCAGTTGCAGGTTCTTCAAGTAGTGCATGTCGGGCGCTTCGAGCAGGCACAGGTAAGGGCCGACAGGGCCGAAGGTGCGATAGCTTTTACCCTTGTAGAACTGCATTTGCGGAATCTGGATATCGCGAGCCGAATAGTCATTGACCACCACCAGGCCTGCGACGAAGTCGTGCAGGTTGTGGTCGGTGACAGTCACCTTGCCCGTGATGGCGCGTTTGAGCACCAGACCCAACTCGATTTCATAATCGAGGAAGCGTACATGGGCGGGTTTGATCAGCTCACTGTCGGCGGCCACTATGCAACTGGTGGCTTTGGTGAAGATCATGTTGAAGTGCTTGGCGTCAGGGTCCATGCCCGACTCGATCATGTGCTGACGGTAGTTGGCGCCCTGGCAGACGAACTGTTGGTCACGGGTGACGGGCGAAAGCAACTTGACCGCAGACAGGGGGAGATCACCGTCATTCATCCCGGCCAGCTCGGTGACGCTGGTGTTATTGATGAATTCGCCGGTGCTGGCATAGTCACCGGGAATCACGGTGATTCTGCCGGCGTTTATCACGCCCCATTGGGTACGATTCTGATGTTCGAAGTGGACTACATGCACTGCCATGACAGGAGCTCCCGAGGACTCGATCGGCTGATGCTGCGTGGCATCAGGTTGTTGTTGTACTGCATTTGCGAGCGTTGCCGGCAGGCTCAGCCGAACAGCCGCGCCAAGGTCACCAACTTGCGAAAAGTCAGGTCCGGGCTGTGTCTGAGGTTGTGGATCAAGGCTCGGATGGCGCGCACGCTGAGCTTGGGTTTGGTGAAGCTCCTGGGCATGCGCTCCCCCCACTGCGCCATGGCCTGAGCACTGACACTATGCAGTTCGGTGGGCTGATCTTGGGTGAATAGATCGCCATCGCAGTAGTGTTCATGCTTGTCGCCCCAAGGATCCTGCCAGTAGTCGAAGATCTGACTGCCGAGAATATGCCGACCTATGCCCCAGGCATGAACCCATCCACGCTCGCGCAAGACGCGCTGACCCATGCCCACTGCGTCCGCATCTACTACCTCAAAAGCACTGTGGCTGTAGGTGGGCATGAAGCCTTGCGCCAGGGCCAGGGTGTGATGGTCTGCCGGGACGTCACCCAGGTCCAGGCGCATGAACGTTACGGCGGGTGAACCGTCAGGCAGTACTTGCACATCGCTAGGGATCAATCCGAAATGCTCGGTGTACCAAGCGCAGGTTGCCTGGTAGTCCGCTACTTCCAGAACTACATGCCCAAGTTTGAGGATTTCCGGAGCGCTGGCTGGCGTACGTTGGGTGGCATTGATGCGCGGGATCTGCTCTGCCAGATTGAGGGGCAAAGGCGCGCGATGCTGCAATGGTTTGACCGCCGCTTGTCCGTAGATAGCTTCCACCACGAACCCCGACGGATCGCGCAAGCGCACCCGCTCGCCACCGCCCGGTTGTAATTGGTTTTCAACTGCTGACGCGCCCGGCAAACGCGCAAGCTTGAGAAGATCTTCGCGTGTAGCGACGGTGAGTGCGAAGCCGACGAAGCGTGCCTCGTCTGCCTTCTCGATGCGGTAGCAATAGGCTGAACTGTCGGTGCCGCGCAGATACAGCGCATCGGTAGCACGATGGCAAACGGTGAGCCCGAAGTCGCGCAGAAACTGTTCCGCCTTGGCCAGGTCCGGACGCTGAAAAATCAGATAGGCAAGCCGCTGGGCTTTGACCGTAGGGTTCGGGTGGCGAGCCGGCTGCGGTGTCGCCAGGGTCAGGATTTGGCATTTGCTCATTATTATTCTCCAACACTTTTTTCAGGCAAAAGCTGCCCGTCACCCCGAAAACCGGGGTTGGGCTATCAGTATTCAGTCGTGAATCAGTCGGAAGGCGGCAGCGGCGGCAACTCCACAGTGGCTAGCACACGAGCGTCGTCAATGCTCACTCCCAACGCCCGCAGTATCAGCTCGGCGGTATCGGTGCCGGCTTCACGCCAGGTCTTCAAGCCTTCCAAGACCAAAAACATCGAGCCCAGTACGCTGCTGGCGATAAACGAAATCACCGTGACCATTTGCTCCTGGCGGAACTGGTAGCGACCGAGACTCAACCCATGGATGAGGTCCGGTACGGCCTGGCTAGAGAACATCTCCCGCAGGGCCAGGTTGCTCAGCGCAAAGCGACTCATGAACGCGCCCCAGTGCGGTTCTTCGTGGGTGCGGCGGATAAACAGACGAATACCATTGGCCAAGCGCTGTGCAGGGTCTCCAACACTGTCGATGCTCTTTTTTACGCGCTGATGCATGTCCGCGCTGAGCTGACTGGCTACCTGTTCAAACAGTTTGTCCATCGTCTCGACGTTGTTGTAAATGGTGCCGCGGGCCACACCCGCTTCTTGGGCAAGGTCGCTGATGTTGACCTGGCTGACGCCTTTCTCGGCAAACAAGCGCAAAGCGGCCTGATGGATGCGTCGCTGCACCGGGTTCATTGAATCCACAAATGTTCTCCACCATTCGAATCTGACCTGATTGAACGCCACTGTTCAATTTTCGTCAATCAAGTATTTTCAGATTTAAGATATTTTTTTAGAGGAATTCTCTAGAACCCCATATTCATAGGGGATTGTCGGTATTTCCTATTTTTTCTGAGGAGCCATTAGCGTTGAACGCAGTTGACTGAAGTGAACGCTAGTGTTCAATATTGATCGCAGGTGTGTTTTTGTCGTGGGCTTCCACGGCCAGGTCGCGACTGTTCTCGCCAGGAATAACAACAATGACCCTCAAGCAAGGCCTTATTGACGTCCATCACCACATCGTTCCACCTGTATTCCGCGACGCAATTTACGAGCGGGGCATGGAGCGCCATGCGGGTGCACTCTTACCAAAATGGACGCCAGAGCAGTCGATTGATGTGATGGACATGAATGGCATTCAACGTGCCATTACCTCCATCTCCACACCCGGCGTGCACTTGGGCGACGGTGTGGCGCAGGCACGGCAACTGGCGCGAGATTGCAACGAATACGCGGCGAAGATGCGTGATGATTTCCCGGGCCGTTTTGGCAACTTCGCGGTACTACCCATGCCGTTTACCGAAACTGCTTGTAGCGAAGCCATCTATGCCTTGGACGTGCTGAAGGCCGAGGGAATCGTGCTGTTTGGCAGCACCGATGGGGTATTTCTGGGCGACCCGCGTTTTGACGAACTGATGAACGAATTGGATCGTCGTGGCACAGTGGTGTTCGTTCACCCAAACCTGCACAAAAGCAGTGAACAGTTGGGCTTCAAGACTCCTGGCTTTTTGATCGAATTTCTCTGCGACACCACTCGCGCTGCCGTCAATCTGATCCTGACCGGGACGATGGAGAAATACCCACGCATTCGCTGGATCCTTGCCCACGGCGGTGGTTTTCTTCCCTATGTGGCGTGGCGTGTTTCCCTGGCCAATGCGATGCCGCAATTCCAGCAGCTGGCGCCTCAAGGAATTCTCACTTACATCCGGCGTTTTTATTTCGACACAGCTCTCTCTCCCTCGCGCTATTCGATGGCAGCGCTCAAGGAGTTAGTTGACTCGGATCACATCCTTTTCGGCAGTGATTTTCCGTTCGCCCCGGCTCCCGCTACGAGCCTGCAATGTCAAACCCTAGAGCAAAACACTCTGTGGTCCAGCGATGAGCACTACGGGATCAATCGTGGCTACGCGCTACGTTTGTTTCCTCAATACCAGCAGCCGGGCGAGGTCGTGCAGCCAGCGCCAATCTATGAAGGCGAGTCTTTTTCCGGCCGCATGAAACGCAGCCTGACGAAGCCGCTTGGCGCACTAGCTGAACGTATGCGTAATCGTTAACACGACGCTCCTATTCAGTAACCCACTCTAATAACAAGATAAACACGGAGGTGTTATGAATCGCCGAGAATTTGTCGCCCGTACGAGCCTGCTGGCTGGGGCGACGGTGTTGGGCGCAGGCGTCGCCGGGGGCTCCTTGCCAAGGACTGCTGCGGCGCAGTCAGAAGTGCAAAGTGAGCCCGCTGCCACCAAGGAAGAGCTCAAGCCCGAATGCATTGACGTGCATCACAACATTCTGCCACCTGTATTTGTCGACGCCCTGCAGCGTCGAGCGTTGGGTGCTCTGACGGGCATGGCGCTGCCAAGCTGGTCTGTGCAACAGTCAGTGGCACTCATGGACGCACAAGGCATCCAGACAGCGATCACCTCATTACCAGCGCCTGGTGTTTGTTTTGGCGAGGGTCGGGCCGCAGCCGATCTGGCGCGTAGCTGCAATGAGTTTGCCGCCGAGATGGCGGTCACATATCCAGGCCGCTTCGGCTCCTTTGCCGTGCTGCCGTTGCCAGCAACCGATCTTGCCTGCGCCGAGGCTATTTATGCCCTGGACACTTTGCAGGCTGATGGCGTGCTGTTGATGGGCAGCAGTAATGGTGTGTTTCTAGGTGACCCGCAATTCGAAGAGTTGATGAGCGAGTTAAATCAACGCCAGGCCACAGTTTTTTTACAGGCTAATCTGCACCCCAGCAGCGCGCAATTAGGGCTGGGTACACCACCATACGCATTGGAGATGGTCTGTGACATCACGCGCGCGGCGATCAATCTGATCTTCACTGGAACGATGGAGCGATACCCACGCATTCGGTGGATTCTGGCGGATGGTGGCGGCTTTCTACCTTATGCGGCATGGCGTATTTCCCTGGCCAATGCCTTGCCGGAATTCGCTGATGACGTTCCTCTCGGGGTGATGACCTATTTGCGGCGCTTTTACTTCGATACAGCCGCCTCTACTTCACCTGCGTCCATGGCGGTGATCAAGGAACTAGTGGAGCCTGCTCAGGTGGTTTTCGGCAGTGGTTATCCGATCGCACCAGCCGCGTCAGTCGGTGCCGAAATCCAAACGCTACGCCAATCTCCTCTCTGGGAGGCAAAAGAACTCCGGGGTATCACCCGCGGTCATGCGTTGTCGCTATTTCCCCACTATGCGGAGAAAGGCGAGTGGCTGACTCTGGCGCCTGTGCATGAATCCGAATCGTCGCTGCAATGGTGGGGACGCACGTTGAAAAAACCCCTTGGCGCCTTGGCGCAACATTTGAAGGATCAGTGATATGTCGGGATTGCCCCTGTTTCAGCCATTGTTGTTGCCCAATGGAACACGCATCGTAAACCGCCTTGCAAAAGCCGCTATGGAGGAGAATTTGGCAGATGAAAATCACGCCCCTGGTCCTGAATTGCTTCGTTTGTATCAGACATGGGCAGACGGAGGGGCTGGACTCATCATTACTGGTAATGTAATGCCCGACTGCCGTGCTCTGACCGGTCCGGCAGGGGTCATTCTGGAGAATGATCGTTATCTTGAGCAGTTTAAGAACTGGGCCGTCGTATGCCGTAGTCAAGGCGCTCAGGCTTGGTTACAGATCAATCATCCCGGCCGGCAGCTGATGGCCAATCTCGGCCAGGAGGCGGTGGCACCTTCAGCCATTGCGGTGAACATTCCCGGTGTCGCCAAGCTGTTCGCTCAGCCTCGGTCACTGAGCGAGGTTGAAATTCATGGCTTGATTAATCGTTACGCACGAACAGCTGTTCTGGCCGAGCGCGCCGGTTTTACGGGCGTACAGATTCATGCTGCGCACGGTTATCTATTCAGCCAGTTTCTTTCCCCACTGACCAATAAGCGGACTGACAAATGGGGCGGTAGCTTGGAAAACCGCGCGCGGATTCTCATTCGTACCATCGAGGCTGTTCGGGCGCGTGTGGCACCGCAGTTTTGCGTGTCAGTGAAACTCAATTCAGCAGACTTTCAGCGCGGTGGTTTTGAGGAGGAGGACGCGATTGAGGTCGTTAAACGGCTCAATGAACTGCCCGTGGATTTGGTCGAGATTTCTGGCGGCAGCTATGAAAGTCCTGCTATGCAAGGCCATACACGCGACGGCCAAACACTCGCTCGAGAGGCGTACTTTTTGGAGTTCGCTGAACGCATTGGTCGTGTGGCACGTATGCCTGTAATGGTTACAGGTGGGATCCGCCGTAGGGAAATTGCTGAAATAGTTATCAACAGCCCCTCTGTGGCAATGGTAGGAATGGCCACCGCTTTGGCATTTGAACCCAATTTGCCAATTCAATGGTTGACCGGGGAAGGCGCCCAGATAAAGTCGGTACAGATATCTTGGAAGAATAAGGCCTTTGTTGCCGTTGCCATCACGGGGATCATCAAGAAGCAGCTCAGTTTGCTTAGTCTGGGCAAAGCCACCAAACCTGGCATCTCGCCGCTAATGACGCTGATTACCAGTCAGCTTAAAACCAAGCGCCAAGCTCGGCGCTATCGTAAATGGGTAGCTGAACAAGGCATTTAGAGTGGACCGGTTATTCGTTAGGTTGCGGCAACGGAAGGCTGGCGAGCTTTTTAGCCTTCACCGGGCTCGCGCCCAAGCCTTTAAGCACCATCTCGGCGACTTTCTCATCATGTTGCTCAACCGTGCGGCCCTCAACCGCACTGCGCATGCCGGCTGTGGCACAGGCAATAACCAGGTCCAGCGCGATGCTTTCATCGATAAACGACAGATGCCCCTGTTCTGCGCCGGTGCGAAGGTCCGCCTGGACGTGCATGGCGAGCGTTGACCGCAGGCCCTTGTCAAAATGTACGATTCGCACCAGTGCGCTGGCCCAGTTCGGATCGGCAATCGCGCGAAGGATAAATAGGCGCACACCAATTGCAATGCGCTGCGCACCGTTCTCAACCCCTGCACTTAACCGGGAAATACTCTCAGAAAACTCGCTGGCCATGGCGATACCCACGGCCTCCACGACCTCCTCGCGGGTGCGGAAGTAGTTGTAGATGGTGCCGGTAGAGACCTCTGCCTCCTCCGCCAACTCCAACAAACCCGTTTCAAATACATCCTTACGGGCGAACAGTCGCAGCGCAGCATCCAATAAGCCCTGACGCGTGCGCTGTTTTTTTTTGTGGCCGCGGGTCAGAGGTTCCAGAGTGTGAGTGGCCTGTTCTGTGTCGGTTTTTACGCTCATGGAAATGCCTGATGATGTAAGACGCGTCGGGATGAAAGACAAAGATAGTAATCAAATTACCGTCAATATCGTTGATCTATTCAATTATCCAGCAAGGCCATGCATGCATTTGCCAGCTCATTTGCATGATCGGCGCCACCGCTGTGCATCACAATGCGGTCAGGTCGAACGATCAGTAACGTATTTTTCGGCAGACATTTGAGCAGTTCACCACTCAGGTCTTCGACCCAATGGGTGCCTGGATTACCCCGTTGGCCTCGCTGGACGATCTGCAAATACCCACCACCATGGGCCTGCCATCGCTCCTGGGTTGCAGTTTCCAGCAGCTGGCGGGGGTCGTTACCAAACCCTATAAGGGTCATTTGATCCCCCAGCACATCGTCACTCAAGACGATGCCATGAACAGGATCCCGCACCAGGCATTGGTTCAGTAGGCCGCCAACAGGGAGGGACTTCGTTTTGCGTTGCGTGCTGAACAGGCCTTTCTTGAAGCGATTCTTCGGCTTGATGTCCAGCTCTTCAAACAACCGGCGGGCGGGCGGGAACAGGGTCAGCGATTTCATCAGTCCGTGGATCAGCAAGGCAACGACGGCATTGCGCGGCATTACTGCGCGGCCCATCAGTTTGGCCAGGTCGATCATTTCTTTAGCGTGGGGGCGGCGTTCCTGGTCGTAGCTGCCAAGTATCCCAGGAGCGGCGCGGTTATCGAGCACCCAGGCCAGCTTCCAGCCCAAGTTGCATGCATCCCGAAGACCTGCAACCAGTCCCTGTCCGACGAAGGGTGGCGTAATGTGCGCCGCGTCGCCGATCAGAAATACCCGTCCCTTCTGAAAACTGTCGCAGCAACGAGCGTGGAAGCGATACACCGCCGTGCGCTCGATACTCAAGTCGGCAGCTTTTACCCACGGAGCCAGCAGTTGCGCAATGCGATGCGGCTGCTCCATTTCCTCTCGCGTTTCACCGGGATGCAGCATGAACTCCCAGCGTTCCCGACCACCGGGAGCCGGCATATGGGGGGTAGGCCGGCGGTGATCACACAGGAACTCAACATGGTCGATTGCCTGCCCCTGGCGTCCATTGGCATCCACGATCAACCAGTCTTCAGCATAGGTCTGGCCGGTGAAGTCCTGGCCAATCAACGTACGCACCCGCGACCCTGCGCCGTCCGCCCCAATCAGGTATTTGGCATTGACGGTAAACGTCATGCCATCTTCGTCCAGCAGAAAAGCCTCCACGTGATCGCCATGTTGCTGAACATCCTGCAACTCGTAACCCGTGCACGTGGTGATGCAAGGATATTGCAGTAACCGGCTGCGCAGGGCGTTCTCCAGATCGGGTTGGTAAAAAGTTACCAGTTTGGGGTGGCCGTCGATACAGCCGCTGGTATTGGCGCGACTGAATTGGCCTACCAGTGGGCAGTGCATTTTGACTTCCGGGATGACCAGCTTGTCGAACGCGTCCTCGGGCAGGCCGATCAACTGCAACATACGCAAGGCTTCGTTATCCAGGGCAATGGCACGTGGCATGCGCAGTATCTCGTGCTGCTTATCGATCACCACGGCGTTTACGTGGTAGCGACCGAGCAGGGCTGCCAATGCCGCGCCGACTGGGCCAAAGCCGACGATCAGTACATCAACCGAAAGGGGCAGCGGGGTACTTTTATTATTGTTTTCCATGGGAGTCCCGGGTGGTTTCAGCGTCGAGGTGCGATCTGCCGCTTTGGCTTGTCGCTCTTTATGAGACATTATTCAATATTGCAAAAAATATCAATATTGAAAAAATATCCATAAATCCGAGATATTGATAGCTCTCCGGTGGGTAGGTTCAAATCGCGTAAGGTTAGCGACGGTCTGACTTCGATCGTCGCCATGGATGCTCAGACCTCAGTTTGTTCCGCCATCTCCAGCTTCGTATCGCCGAGCAGCAGTTGAACCGCCTTTAGGGTCTTCGTCCTGCGATAGATGAGCGATGCCTTCGTACGTCTCATTGTGTGAGTGCCATACAAGGCTGGATCAAGGCCAACGGCTTTCACATGGTTTTTGACGATACGCGCGTATTGACGCGTGGATAGAGGGTGGTAGCGGCGATGTTCATGACAAGTCCTCGACGTTTTGAATGACAAGGATGGCCAATCAGAGCAACGGTCGCGAACCGACCAGAAGCGGACATGCTGAAAGGCCGTTACGGTGTTGGCAATCCTAGTCGACGTGCTTCCTCGCTCACATTCATCTTTTTTACGCCCTTGAGCGTGGGCGGATGGCCGAGCAGGTGAGTGGCAGGTGTCAGGCTGTCATTCGAAGGCACGAGTAATGCCTGCAAGCTCTCTGCATCGATAACGCCCCAGTTGGATAAATCGAAACAACCGCTGCCGCTGCATACCGCTTGGTAGACGATTCGTGGGGCACCGCTTGCGTCTGTGTCACACGTACCTCCAATGAAATCGACGTTGCTGTACCGTAGGAGCGTCGAACGCGGACCTCGTTCTACGCGCAGCATGACATCAGCGCCTTCAGTCGATCGTAATGGCAGGGTCGTGTCGACGCTCATAGTGACTGTGGCTTCACCGCACTGGAAAACCTGTTCGGCCAGAACCGATTGAGAAGCCATTGTGAGCAGGAGGGAACAGGCGACTTTCCGTAGCATGCTGGTAGCTCATAAAACAAAAAAAGGATGCTAGCAGACCTGTCTGCTAACCGGATGAAATCCAAACACTTGCAGGTTTTTAACGTCTGCTGCTGGCCGATTTCTGCCTTTCACATCGGCCAGTCTGAAATCCGCCATGACGCTCAGACCAAGGACGGTTTCAGTGGCCCAAGCTCGGAGATCAACCTTATTCCAGGCTGAGCAGCCATTACATCGGGAATCCGGTTCACCATGCATGCCGCCGAGGTGTGCACGCCATCGGCGCGGTCGATTCGGATTTTGGAGGGGGGCCTGCCATCAACCGCCCAGGTCATGTTTTCCGACTCGCCTTCCGCCAGCAGACGCAGTTCAATATGCGCGCTTGCCGTAGGGCCTTCTACGGTTTCGACAGATACGATGATCCGCAGGCCGAGCGAGGTGCCCGGTTCCAAAAATCTGTTGAGGGTACGACACCACACGGGTTGATCGGAAAGTACCGGCTCGCGCAGCTCGGTCACGTTTTTGATGGTAAAGCCCAGCGCGTGCATCACGTGCGCCGGTATGCCTTTATACAGCTCTCCTAATTGACCGGGCACCCGGGTTACTTTTTCCAAAAACTCGGATTGCGTCATGTCAACGCCATAGGCGCGCATCATACGTTCGTTCGCAAGCTCTGCGTTCGTCAAGCTGCGATGGGTCAGCGAGTGCAGCTCGGTACACGGCCCCGCAATCAGTAAACCCGCCCAGATGCGGGAGAAGTCCCAGATACCCGTCCCGGTGAACGTAACAGCGTTGCCCTTGGCCAAGGCATCTATTTTTTCGGCCAGTTCCGGATGGGCGCCTTGTGGAAAGTAGGACTCCGAGCCGTGGCAGATGACATTGATGCCGGCGCCCAAGAGGCGTTGATAAGCCGCAAAGTTGAGGCTCAACCTCTCGGTTTGCACAACCAGCGCGATGTCCGCTTCCATGGCCGCGTAGTCGGCGGTTTCACAGTCCTGTACGACGACGCCCAAGTCTTCGTCCAGCCCGGCGAGCCGCCCCAGATCCTTGCCGATCTTGGGGCCTGCCCGGTTCACCGCCGCAACGATTGGCCAGCCTTTTTTTACGAGAATGCGCACGGCCTCCATGCCGTAGTATCCGACCCCGTAGATCATGACCCTGGGCCTGGGATGTGCAGGGGCTTTTGTGGCAGTGTCGTGAAAGACGCTCATGGAAATGCCTTTGGCGGATGGACCCGGACGAGAAAGCTAGCATTCTCTTTGCGAGCCCGTCGATTAAAAAGAGACAAGCAAAAAGCGACTTCGCCGCACAAAAAAAGGAACAAATAGTGGCGTCGATTTTTCTCGACGCTGCGGTAGGCATTTGTAAATCAAGTTGGCGTTGATGTGATGGGCAATGGCAACGCCAGACGGGTCCGGTGAGCTTGCTAAGCGGCTGACGATGCTGACAGAAACTGACACTGCTCAGCGTTAAAGTGAGTCTTTCCTTCTCGACAGGTCAGCCCATGAACTTTGCATCCGTACGTCTCGTCACTCAGCGCTTCAAATGCGTTGTCGATTTCTATCAAACACTCTGCGCTGTTGAACCAAGGCACCTCGCTGAAGGATTCGCCGAAATTCACCTCGACGGCATCGTGCTGGCAATCAGCGACGAACGCTTGGTCCGGCTTTATAACAATGGGCTTGCCTGCGCGGCGGCAAACCGCTCAGCCATCCTGGAGTTCGAGGTCGACGACGTCGAGGCGGCGCTGGTGCTCGCGGACAAGGCAAACGCCGAAGTCGTAATGCCGATCACACTGATGCCTTGGGGCAATACCTCGGTGCTGTTGCGCGACCCGGATGGCACGCTGGTGAACATTTTTTCCCGAGCCAAGCGTGAGTTACCGTGAAAGCTATCCGCGATCAGGATGAAAATCGTCTGATCCACGGATACAGCATCCCACTGTTCTAATAATAAAAGCCTGGTAGTGACCATTAAGTCCCCGCTCGACTAGAGCCCTGAAGTTGGCTGGGCAGGGGCAGTGCGTTGGCCAACTGCAGACGACGTTGAGGCTGGCTCGCCTGTGACGCTCAGATAAATAGATCGGTCCTCGTGACGCTCGTTCGTTAATATGCCCGGCATACCAATCGGGTAAAGGAAGTTTGGCGTGAAGTACGAAGCGCTTTCAGGGCCGTCTGCGGCTTGCATGGACACTTACTCTTGGCGGTGTCGTGTCTTTATGGCCTGCCTGGCGATAGGTTTGTACCTCGCGATTCAACTTGCGCTGGTGCTGGTTGTCGGCACAGGAAACTTGACCAGGCTCACGCAGCTAATTGACGGCGGTTTCTCTGCAATGGTGCTGCTGATGTTGGCGGTGATCGAGCGCAGGCACTCAGGTGGATTTCGCGCGGTTATTGGCCGTGACCTGAGCAGGACGTTCAAGCTGTGTTTGCCATGGATACTGGGGATTTATCTGGTCTGTACCAGTCTCGATATCGGGTTGGGATACGGGTATGAGGCCTACACAATGACCTTCCGTGGGAGTCTTCCTGCTGCTCAAAAGGTGCTCCTTCTCTCAATGGGGCTCCTGATTATTCCGATTTTTGAAGAGCTCCTGTATCGGCACTTCCTGATTCGCCTATTCCCCCTGGACCATCGCCTTTGGCAGTGGGTGGCGATACTGGCCACCACCACTTTGTACATGGCCATGCACATGCCGTTTGGCGGTTGGACAGAGTGCCTGCTGATCGGCACGCTCTCAGTCATCCTGGCGTATGCCCGGGTGCGCAGCGCCGGCATTCTGGTCCCGGTGCTATTGCACATCTTCGCGGGCGCTTTGAATCTTTCGAGGGGGCTCGTGGCCACTCTCTGGCTGTAAGCCTGCGCTGCTTTTGATTCACCCCGGAACTAAAAAATAGTAGGCAGGGAATGGAATATCCTTCATTTGAAAACAAGCCAAAGAAAAGAGCCATTTTGGTCGCGGTGTGTTTGGTTTTTGGGGCCTGGATTCTTTATATGCTCTGGGCCGTTCGTATTGGAACGCGAACAGTTTTAATGCCGTCGGTTCCTGAGTGGACGACCTATACAGTCGTCGGCTGTTTGATTGGACTCATTTTTGCCGGAAGGGCGATCTACTATCGTCCTGCTGGAAGAAGCTTGAAGCGTGTTGCAGACTCTTTTGTTGGTGGCTTTTGCCTTGGTCTTGGTTTGTCTTTAAATATTTATAATGTCTGTACTTACCTGTTGCCTGGCGAGCTTGTTCATTATGAGTCAGCTTATGAGCTGAATATTCCGGGGCGCTCCTTTGGAAGGGCTGGCCGTTGTGAGGCGGGTGTGCGGTTTAAGGATTTGAACACTGAGCGCTGGATTGAGCTTTGTACCACTAAGTCAGAGCTCAACGATCGAAGAAAGAAAGGTATGAATGCCGTTTGGGTGACGGCTCATTCAAACAAGATAGGCTCGTATATTCTGGGGTATGAATTTATTTATAAATGAATCAGGTTGTCAGATCACCTTCCTGACTGCGCTTCACACCCACCAATTCATCCTCCATCGCCCCATCGAAGAAACCACAGGTATAGGAGGCGCTACCGTCAGGCGCAATCCAGACATCAAACACCTTGGCGGGGCAGTCACTTCCAACCGCTTTGGTCGCTATCGCTTCCACGGCGCCAATATCTGCGATCAAGGCGGGCAACAGGGCATCCGCGTTCTGCAGATACGCGGAATAATTGGCCCGGCTTGGTACACGAATGCAAACACGCAGGCTTATACCGTTCCCGGGAACCAGCGCTTCAACAAATTCCTTGTCCCAGAATTCGCCAATGATGGCGTGTATGAGAGGTTCCATTACGCGTTCGCCACCGTTCTGATGTTTGGGAAGGGTTGATTCAGACAGACAATCATAGTGCTCCTACTACGCAACTATTCCGTGAAACGAAGCGTCTCCAGGGGGCCGCCAGCGCAAACAGGATTCTACGCTTGAAAAAAACGGTCAGGACGGCATGGACCAAGAGCCGGGTCGTCCCTGCCATCAATGATCTCCTCACTCGCAAGACGTCCCACTATCGCGGCCAACGCAACCCCGGGATGCATCACGCAAACGTAGGCACCGTCGACGTTCGGCAGATAGCCGATGATGGGGATGCCGTCTGCGGGAATGGGCCTGAGGCCGACACAGGCCAACTCCGGCTCAATGGAAACAACTCCGTGGAGCTCGTTGCGGATGGCTTTGGCCGTTCGTAGGGCGATCGCCATGGGATGGTTTTCCACGGCGTCGTCCAGGTAGTCCTCTGCCGCCAGCAACGTACCATCCACCGCTTGCCGCACTTCCATTTCAGCATTGGAAATGAGGGTGCGCACCAGGCCGGGTTGCGTGGTGTAGCGAATGAAAATAGACGGTGAGGCTTGTATGGGAAGGGCCACGCCAAGCATGTCTGTCAGCTTCGATGTACCTGTGCCGGCTGCCAGCACGACAATGTCGGCATCGATGACGCCCGATGCCGTTTCGACACCCGTCACCCTGGTATTCAGGGTCTTGAAGCCGAGAACCGGCGTCTGTGTGAGTATCTTCGCGCCCAGCGCCCGGGCACCGGCGATCAACGTATGGGTTACGTGCACCGCATCCAGCGCACCTTCTTCGGCGGCATACAACGCCTGCTCTGGAGGATTTTCAAGGTTTGGCTCAAGGTCGAGAATCTGCGTTCGCGACACCTGCTTCGCCGAAGCCTGCCGCCTCTCACCAGCGTTCGTGTTGTAAGACAGGGCGCCTGTCCAGCGTATGTTCAGCCCCGGCAGTTGCGTTTCAAGGCGGTGGTATTCACTGATGGCCGCACCACGTAATGCTGCGATGGGATCAGGCCCGCTGTGTGAAGCGTTGATCCAGGCAAATGAGGTTGCGGTCACCCCGCACGCAATGCCTCCAGCCTCGACCACGGTTACCTGTGTGCCTTTGACGGCCAGGTGATACGCCAGCGACGCGCCGACGATGCCTGCACCAATGACGACGACGCGCGTTTCCAGGCCCTCTCTCATATCAAGCTCCATCTATTCAAGGCCGCCTTCAGGCGCTGCGGGCAAACTGCCAAGAAACTCCTCAATCTCCCGACCATCGCGCAAGTGCACCACTGGAACCTGCGGCCCTACGGCCAGCCGCACCGCCTCGATACGCGGGCGGGAGCCGCGATCAAACGTCCACACGTACTTCAGAAAGGTCAGGAATTCGCGGTCGAGTTTTTCGGTGCAGCCTGCGGGTAAGTCCGGGCGAGGGCGGTTCAGTGCACTGCGCACTAGCACCCGGGTAAAGCAGGTGAGCCGTGGCGTATCGAGCCAGATGATCAGGTCGGCACGGGGCAGGCGCAGGTCGAAGGTGCGCCGGGCGTAGTTGCCTTCGCACACCCAGGCATCAGGGGCGACTGCGTCGCGCACCCGCGTGCGGAACTGTTCGGCGTCGGGTTCGACCCAGCCGGGGGACCAGAACAGCCTGTCCAGGTGCACCACGGACAGGCCAAGGCGTTCGCCAATTGCGCGGGCGAGGGTAGATTTTCCGCTGCCGGCATTGCCGAGAATTACGATGCGTTGCATGAGGACATCCTGTCGCGGAAAAGCCAGCAATTGTGCAGGTTTTAAATGACCGGTTAAAGCGTTATGAGGTAGGTTTACCGCCCCGGAATGGACCCTGTCGATCAAGGAAGCGCTTTATATGCAAACCCCCTTTTCCCAAATCAGCGAACGCTTGAACAATCGCCGGTTTGTCGTTGCCGGCAACACCCATGGCTTGTCCGGGGCAGGCACGGTGTTTCATTACCATGTCGACGCCAACGCCATCTGGGGCACTTACCAGGGCGGGCGGATTCGCATGGGCAATCAAGTCGGGCGCGCCACCGGCCCCGATACCATCGAGTTGCTGTATCAGTGCCTGACCACGGAGGGTGAGATTCTTGCCGGCTGGTCCCGGGGCACAGTAGGCGTGGATGACGCCGGACGTACCACGTTGGCCTTCGTGTGGGGCTGGTTGTCGGGCGCGGAGGGTGGCGGCGAGTCCAGTTACGTCGAGCTCGTCGCAGAATAGCCATACGGTTTTGCGGTTACTGGAACCGCTCAACCAGGTAATCGACAAAGCACCGGACCCGCGCCGGTGTATGTGTGCCGCCGAGGAACACGGCATGAATCTCTTCCCCGTCGCCGGGGTTGAAGGCCTCCAGCAGTGGCACCAGTCGTCCGGCCTTGATCGCGTCTTCCACGGTCTCGGCGCAGACCCTTGCGATGCCGATGCCCTCGGCCGCCAACTGGCCCTGGGTGTCGCCGTTATTGGTTTCCACATGGCCTTTGATCGTCAGTGAATAGTCGTGACCATCCTTGCGAAACGGCCAGGTGGGCGCGGCACGTTTGAAGTTGAAACCGATGCAGTCGTGATCCAGCAGGTCTTCCGGCACCTGCGGCGTGCCGCGCCGCGCGAGGTAGCCGGGGGAGGCGATGATGACCTTGTGGGTGGCGCCAAGCCGGCGGGAAGTCAGGCCGCTGTCGGGCAGCGAGCCCAATCGCACGGCGACGTCGGCCTGGCCGGCGGCGATGTCGACCACGGTGTCGGTGAGGTTGATGTCTACCAGGATGTCCGGATAACGCTGGATGAACTCGGCCAACAGCGGTATCACGAAGGTCCTGCCATACAGCAGCGAACTGCTGACCCGCAAGCGCCCGCGGGGTGAGTTCTGGTCGGTGATCTGCTGTTCGGTTTCCCGCAGGTCGGCAAGGATTCGCCGGGCGCACGACAGGTAGGCGGCGCCCTCTGACGTCACGGTCAGCGAGCGTGTGGTGCGCAACAGCAGGCGCACACCAAGCCTTGCTTCCATGCGGTCCAGCACCCGTGCAATGGAGGAGGGCGCAAGGTTCAAGCGACGGGCCGCCGCCGAGAAACTCTGGGTCTCGGCCACGAGGGTAAAGATTTCCAGTTCGTCCGTTATATCCACGGGAAACTCACTTATGCGTTTGGCGCAAAGGCCTTGAGCGGCGTAATGGGGTTCACATTCGGTTTAGTCGCGATCAGTATTGCGTAAAGCAATGTAATACGGAAACTCACGAGGAGAATCCCATGATCTTGCCTTACACCATCGACATCCCCGAAGAACGTCTTACCGCCATCCGCGACAAAGTCGCCGCCTACGACTGGACCCAACTTCCCGACCTGGGCGGGTGGAGTGCGGGCGTTGGCGTCAGCGACCTCAAGCGCCTGGCCACTTACTGGCTGGAATCCTACGACTGGCGCGAGGTGGAAAAACACCTTAACCAGTTGCCCAACTTCATCACCGAGATCGAGGGCGAGCACCTGCATTTCGTCCGTGTGCGGGGCGACGGTTCCAAGCCGCCGGTCCTGCTGCTCCACGGCTGGCCAGGTTCGTACCTTGAGTTTGAAGCGCTGCTTGAACCGCTGGCCGCGGATGGACACGATGTGATCGTGCCGTCGCTCCCGGGCTTTGCGTTTTCCAAGCCGATCACTGGGGTGATTGGCCCGCGTCGGGCTGCCGAGTTGATGCACGGGCTGATGGCCCGGTTGTTCGGGCAAACCCGCTTCATCGTCCAAGGCGGCGACTGGGGTTCCGGCATCGCCGGCTGGATGGCCCACGATCGGCCCGAGGCGTTACTGGGGATTCACCTGAACATGGCTGACCTGATTGCCCAAGGCACGGTCGCAACCACGGCCGAAGAAAAGGCGTTCGTCGCCCGGCGCGACGTGCTGATCGACTGGGAAACCGGCTACAACCACCTGCAGGAAACCCGCCCGCAGACCCTGGCCGTTGCGCTGGCCGACAGCCCGGTAGGCGCCGCCGGCTGGATCCTGGAAAAAATCGGCACCTGGGCCGACCTGCCCAAGACTGCCGACGGCAGCCCGGACCTATGGCATACGTTTAGCGAAGCGCAATTGCTCACCAACATCATGCTGTATCTCGCACCGTCTGCCATGGTCACTTCGACGTGGATGTATCACGGCAAACGCCTCGAGGGCTCGTCGATATTTCCGCCCGGCACCCACATCCAGGTGCCGACCGGATTCGCCGCCTTTCGCGACCCGGTGTTCGTGCCGCCACCGCGCTCATTTGCCGAGAAGACCTTCAACATCGTGCACTGGAGCGAGATGCCCGCCGGCGGTCACTTCGCGGCCTGGGAGCAGCCGCAGTTGATGCTGGCGGACTTGAGGACCTTCATCGCTACTGTTTCGGCTTGAGCATCAGGTCCAGGTTTTGCACGGCGGCACCTGCGGCGCCCTTGCCGAGGTTGTCGAATATCGCCGCCAGCAAAACCTGGCCCGTCTCGTGGTTCTCACGCACGATCAAGCGCAAGTCATCCGTGTCGTTCAGGGCTTGGGGATCAAGGAACGTCAGCTCGTTGGCGGCCTGCATCGACAGCACCTGTACGTGACGGGTGTCGCGGTAGTGCCGGGTCAGACAGTCGTGCAACTGCAACCCACCCACGCCCGGTGCCAGCAGTCTCAGTTGCAGTGGGATGGTCAGTACGATCCCCTGGCGAAAAGCACCGTAGGCCGGCACAAACACGGGCCGCTGCGTCAGCCCGCTTTGCAACTGAATCTCCGGGACATGCTTGTGTTCCAGCCCCAGGCCATACACCAAAAAGGCGGGCGCCTGTGAGGCGTCGGCACCTTCATGTTCCTGCACGCCAGCGCGGCCCTTGCCGGAATAGCCTGAGACGGCATGGATGGTCGTCGGGTAGTCCCGAGGCAGCAGCCCGGCCTCAAGCAACGGCCGCAACAACCCAATCGCGCCGGTGGGGTAGCAACCGGGATTGCTGACCCGCTGCGCCGTGGCGATGCGTTGGGCCTGTTGCGGGTTCATCTCGGCAAACCCATAGGTCCAGTCCGGATGGGTGCGGTGCGCCGAACTGGCGTCGATCACCCGTACGGCTGGATTCTTGATGCTGGCGACAGCGTCCCGCGCAGCCTCATCGGGCAAACACAGAATCGCGATGTCACAGGCGTTGATCATCTCGGCACGCTGTAGCGGGTCTTTGCGGTGTTCAGGGCTGAGGGTGATCAGTTGCAGGTCGGTGCGGCCGCGCAGGCGTTGATGGATCTGCAAGCCGGTGGTGCCTTGGTCGCCGTCGATAAATACAAGAGGACTTGCCATGGGATGCTCTCGGAAAGGAAATCAGCTGTCCCCATCTTCGGTGAGCGGCTAGGATAGGAAAAGTTGAATTTCCAAACGATGGAATTCAGGTTTTCTGAACGAGGAGTCGCCCATGCGGGAAATCAGCCTGGATCGTTTGCGCACCCTGGTGGCGATTGCCGACCTGGGTTCCTTTGCCGAGGCGGCCCGTATGCTGAATCTCGCGCCGCCCACCGTCAGCTTGCACATTGCCGACCTGGAAGCCCGAGTGGGTGGGCAACTGCTGTCGCGCACCCGTGGGCGCGTGCAGCCTTCGGCGATTGGCGAAACCCTGGTGGAGCGCGCACGCCGATTGCTGGCGGATGCGGAACAGGCACTGGAGGATGTGGAGCGTCAGGTCCAGGGCCTGGCGGGGCGCGTGCGCCTGGGAGCCTCCACCGGGGCCATCGCGCAGTTGCTGCCGCAAGCCCTGGAGACGTTGAGCCAACATCATCCCGCCATCGACGTGCAGGTCGCGGTGCTCACCTCCCAGGACACCTTGAAGAAGCTCGCCGAGGGTGCTTTGGAAATCGGCCTGGTGGCGCTGCCGCAGGCGCCGTTCAAAGGGTTGCGCATCGAGCCCTGGCGGCGCGACCCGGTCATGGCTTTTTTGCCGGCGCGCCGGGAATGCCCGGAGGTGGTCACACCTGCCTGGCTGGCTGCCCAGCCCTTGATTTTGAATGACACCACCACCCGGCTTTCGCGCCTGACCTCGGAGTGGTTTGCCAATGACGGCTACCAGCCCACACCGCGCATTCAACTGAACTACAACGACGCGATCAAAAGCCTGGTGGCCGCCGGTTATGGCGCAACGTTGCTGCCTCATGAAGCGTCCACACCGTTGACCGACAGCCGAATTGTGATGCGGCCATTGCAACCGTTGTTGTGGCGCCAGTTGGGCATTGCCCACCGTGCCGGGAACATTGAGCGGCCTACGCAACATGTGCTGGAGGTGTTGTGGGGGTTGAGCGCGGGGTAGGGTGACGGTTGTGCGCGCAGGGCAAGACGGTTAGCCTTGCGCCCCGATGTAACTGGCCATTTCAAGGAAGGAAGCGCGCGTGAAGGTTTATCAAGGAGTGATCGGGCTATCGTTTTTGGGCTTGCTGTTCGGCTGCAGCACCGGGCCGGTGCAAACGCTGAAGTTCAATGTGCCACACGGTTATTACGGCAGCTACCTCAAGCAGAAAGTCGGAAATCACGGGCAGTTGACCTGCAACGTGACCACTGAAAAAAACAATCTCGGTGAGGAATGGGTGTCTTCGGTCATTCTCGGAGCGGGCGAGGACGATGCTCAGGACAATATCCTGTTTCTCTCCAGCTACCCGCTAGGTACCGACGACCAACGGGCTTTCCAACTGCGGCTGTTCAACAAGGCACAGCGGGTCACCGATAGCCTGGTCCTGACCACTCCCGATCACAACGGGGTCTACTCACTGCGCCTGGCTTGGGCCGCCGATGGCTCCATCAGCTACCAGGTCGCCAGTGGCGGGCCATGGTCTGAAAAGAAAACGGTCACGCACCCCGGCTTTTCCGTGCGGCACGTCAGCATGCAAGCCTCGGGTATAAAGGGCACGGCTGTCTGTGAACTGGCGGCTGATCGTTGAGAGTCTTCGCGCTCATCTTCGCCTTGCTCATCACCACCTCCGCCCAGGCCAAAGACGGCATCTCCTTTGCCGACGATCCGCTGGGCTGGTCGTGCTTGAGGTTCTCCACCTTCACCTTGTTCACGTCGGAACTGACGACGCGCCCGGGCAGCTTTCTTTCGGCCAAGAATGACGCATTGGCGTTTGTCGGGTCGGACGGCGAGATTCGTGGCGCGTATTTCGAACAGGCGCTGCTGACTTTTCGCAGCACGGGCGGTAACGATGACGTCAGCGATACGCAATTTGCCGAGGCGGTGGCGGTGATTCAGTGATGCATACGATCAGGCTATGAATACCTTCTTGAATCAGGAATTTACAGAACGCTGAAGACCGTTGAAATTAGCGGTTTTTCAGGGAGTCTTCACCATGCCATTCACCCATACCCAGCTCCCCATGACCGTCGACGGCGTACCGTTGAACATCGCCACAATCCACCGCGCCGGCACCCTGGCACCGATTGTGTTCCTGCATGGCTTCGGCTCCACCAAGGAAGACTACGCCGACATCGTCCTGCAGCCAGCATTCGATGGTCACCCGTTTATTGCCTACGACGCCCCCGGTTGCGGTGAAAGCCAGTGCGGCGACCTGTCGAAGGTTTCCATCCCGTTCCTGCTGCAGACCGCCGTGCAGGTGCTGGAGCATTTCGGTGTCGAGCAGTTCCACCTGGTGGGCCACTCCATGGGCGGGCTCACCGCGCTGATGTTGGCCCATCAGTTCCCGGGCCGGGTGCTGAGCTTTGTCGATATCGAAGGCAATATCGCTCCTGAAGACTGCTTCCTCAGCCGGCAGATCGTCGACTACCCGGCAGAGGATCCCGAGGCATTTTTCAGCGCCTTCATCGAGCGCACGCGCCAGGCACCGGCCTACGCCAGCGCGCTGTATTCGGCGAGCCTGCGGCACAAGGTGCGCGCCGGTGCGGTGCGGGGGATTTTCCAGTCGATGGTCGACCTGTCCGACAATGGCGACCTGATGGGCATGTTCCTAGGCCTGGAATGCCCGCGGATGTTCATGTACGGCGAGCAGAATGCGCATCTGTCGTACCTGGCGCATATCCAGGCCCATGGCGTGCGACTGGCGCCGATTGCCCGGTGCGGGCACTTCCCGATGTACTCCAATCCCGTTGCGATGTGGCAACAGATCGCGGACTTCCAGGCCGGCTGATCGCAACCACCAACCATCAGCCAGGCCCGAAAGCACAAGACTTACGCCTCGAAACCCGGATAATGGCGGCCATATTTTGCTCGCTATTCTGGTAATCCCGCATGGAAATCAAGGTCAATTTTCTCGACAACCTTCGACTTGAAGCCAAGTTCGACGACTTCACCGTGGTGGCCGACCAGCCCATTCGCTACAAGGGCGATGGCTCGGCCCCCGGTCCATTCGATTACTTCCTGGCGTCGTCGGCGTTGTGTGCGGCTTACTTTGTGAAGTTGTACTGCGAAACCCGCAACATCCCCACCGACAACATTCGCCTGTCCCAGAACAACATCGTCGATCCGGAAAACCGCTACAACCAGATCTTCAAGATCCAGGTCGAGTTGCCGGCGGACATCTCCGATAAGGACCGCCAGGGCATCTTGCGATCCATCGACCGTTGCACCGTGAAAAAAGTGGTGCAGGCCGGGCCGGAGTTTGTGATCGAGGAAGTGGAAAACCTCGACGCCGATGCCCAGGCGTTGTTGATGCCGAGCGCGGCGTCCGATGCAGGCACTTACATCGTGGGCAAGGACCTGCCGCTGGAAACAACCATCGCCAACATGTCGGCCATCCTGGCGGGCCTGGGCATGAAGATCGAAATCGCGTCGTGGCGCAATATCGTGCCCAACGTGTGGTCGCTGCATATCCGCGATGCCCACTCACCGATGTGTTTTACCAACGGCAAGGGTGCGACCAAGGAAGGCGCGCTGGCGTCGGCACTGGGCGAGTTTATCGAGCGGTTGAACTGCAACTTCTTCTACAACGACCAGTTCTGGGGTGAAGACATCGCCAACGCGGCGTTCGTGCATTACCCGGACGAGCGCTGGTTCAAGCCTGGCCGTAAAGACGAGCTGCCGCCGGAGATCCTCGACGCGCACTGCCTGCACATCTACAACCGCGATGGCGAGCTGCGCGGTTCGCACCTCTACGACACCAACTCCGGCAACGAGGAACGCGGGATTGTTTCGCTGCCGTTCGTGCGCCAGTCCGATGGTGAGGTGGTGTATTTCCCGTCCAACCTGATCGAAAACCTGTACCTGAGCAACGGCATGAGTGCGGGTAACACCCTGGCTGAAGCCCAGGTGCAGTGCCTGTCGGAGATCTTCGAGCGCGCCGTGAAGCGTGAAATCATCGAAGGTGAATTTGCGCTGCCGGATGTGCCCCAGGAAGTGCTGGCGAAATACCCCGGCATCCTGGCCGGTATCCAGGGCCTGGAAGCCCAGGGCTTCCCGGTGCTGGTCAAGGACGCGTCCCTGGGCGGCGAATTCCCGGTAATGTGCGTGACCTTGATGAGCCCGCGCACCGGCGGTGTATTTGCCTCGTTCGGCGCGCACCCAAGCCTGGAAGTCGCGCTGGAGCGCAGCCTGACCGAGCTGCTGCAAGGCCGCAGTTTCGAAGGCCTGAACGACTTGCCGCAGCCGACGTTTGAAGGCCACGCGGTGACCGAGCCGAACAACTTCGTGGAACACTTCATCGACTCCAGCGGCGTGGTGTCGTGGCGCTTCTTCAGTTCCAAGTCGGATTACGAGTTCGTCGAATGGGACTTCTCCGGCCAGGGTGAAAACTCCAACGCCGAAGAGGCCGCGACGTTGTTCGGCATCCTCGAAGGCATGGGCAAGGAAGTGTACATGGCGGTGTACGAGCACATTGGCGCGACCGCCTGCCGGATCCTGGTGCCGGACTATTCGGAGATCTATCCGATCGACGATCTGATCTGGGACAACACCAACAAGGCGCTGTTTTTCCGCGAAGACATCCTGAACCTGCATCGCCTCGACGAAGCCGAGTTGAAGGGCCTGGTTGAGCGTCTGGTGGAAAGCGAGCTGGACGACTACACCGACATCCCCACCTTGATCGGCATCGAATTTGATGACAATACGGCGTGGGGTCAGCTGACGATTCTGGAATTGAAGCTGCTGATTTATCTGGCCTTGCAGCAGTTTGAAGAAGCCAAGGAACTGGTGGAAATGTTCCAGCAGTACAACGACAACACGGTTGAGCGCGGGTTGTTCTACCAGGCCGTGAATGCGGTGCTGGAGATGGAACTGGACGAAGACCTGGAGCTGGCGGATTACGAAGTCAACTTCCGGAGGATGTTTGGCAACGAGCGGATGGATGCGGCGATTGGCTCGGTGAACGGCAGTGTGCGGTTCTACGGGTTGACGCCGACGAGCATGAAGCTGGAAGGGCTGGATCGGCACCTGCGGTTGATTGACAGCTACAAGAAGCTGCATTCGGCTCGGGCTAATACTGCGCACTAACCTGTCGATGAAGAACCCCTGTGGGAGCTGGCTTGCCTGCGATGCCGACAACTCGGTGTATCTGCTACACCCGGTTGATGCCATCGCAGGCAAGCCAGCTCCCACAGGGTTATGCGTCGTCCTGAAGCGTTACAACGTCCATCCCAGCCCGAGCGCCTTGTGCAACGACGCAAAGTCCTTGAGCAACGCCGCATCCCCGGAAATCCGGCTTTCCTGAGCCTGGTACCGCGTACGTTCCGCGTCCAGCCAGTCCAGCGTACTCGCCGTGCCTGCTTTATAACGCTGGCGCGTCAGGTCCGCCGCCCGTACCGCCGACGACTCCACATTCCTCAGCAACACCACGTTCTGCCGCTGGTTGCCATACCGGGCCAACGCCACATCCGCATCACGCAATGCACTCAACACCACGCTTTTGTAGTGGGCGAGGGCTTCATCGCGGCCGGCTTGCGCGCCGTTGACACTGGCCGCCACCCGGCCGAAATCCAGGGCGTTCCAGGTCAGCCGTGGCAACAGCAACCAGGTGCCGCTGTCCTTGCGCGCCAGGTGCCCGGGATCCGCCGCCGAGAATGACAGGTCACCCATCAGGCTGAGTTTGGGAAACCAGTCGGCGGTTTTCTCGCCGATCTGCGCGTTGCTGGAAGCCAGTTGGCGCTCGGCGACGCGGATATCGGGCCGGGCTTTGAGGATCGTCGCCGGGTCGGCAAACGGCACCTGGCTCGGGATGGCGGGCAGGGCGCGAGGCGTGCTGAGTTGTGCATCCAGCTCGCCCGGCTCGAGGCCGCACAGCAGGTTCAACTGATCCACCGCCTCGACGATTGACGCTTGCAGCGGCAGGCGTTGAGCCCGCGTGTTTTCCGCCTGGGTCAGCACCTGTTCCAGTTGCAGCTGTGAGGCCACGCCACGACTGCGCCGTTGTTGGGTCAGGTCCAGCGCCTGCTCCTCGGTGTCGACACTGGCATCCACCAGCGCGAGCCGCGCCTGTTGGTCGCGCAGGTCGGCATAGGTCTGCACCACCTCGGCGGCCAGTTGTACCTGGGCATCGGCCAACTGCGCCTGTGACGCGTCGTTTTCGGCTTGGGCTGCCTCGATTGCACGGCGGGTGCCGCCAAACAGATCGGCCTCCCAGCTGGCATCAAAGCCGGCGAGGTAAAGACTCAATGGCCCGCGTCCGCCGCCACCGCTGCCACCCAGCGCCGACGTGTCGGGGGAGCGCAGTTTGAGCATCGCGGCATCGCCGGTGATCTTGGGCAGGGCGTCGGCGCTGGCGCCGCTCAGGCTGGCGCGCGATTGCTTGAGTCGGGCCTGGGCAGTCGCCATGTCCGGGCTGTTTTGCAGCGCCTGGGCCACCAGTTGGTTGAGTTGCGGGTCACCGAGGGTTTGCCACCATTGGGCGACACCCGGCGTACTCGACTCGCTGCCTGCGTGAGGCAAGCGTCCGGCCGCCAGGGTTTTTGGCGCGGCATCCGGCGCGCCGTGGTAGTCCGGCCCCACGGTACAGGCCGCCAGCAGGCCGACGGTGAAGAGCAGGGGAAGTGAGCGATAAATCATGTTCGTTGGCCTGCCTGCGCCGCGCGCTTTTTCAGGATGAAGATCAGGGGAAGGCACGCCAGCATGGCGAGTCCCAGCACGTAGAACGCGTCGTTGTAGGCCATCACTGCCGCTTGCTGGGCGATGTCGCTGGCCATGTGACTGAGGGCTTGCAGCGATGCGGTAGACGGATCACCGGTTTGCGCCAGGTAGCTGGCGGTGTCGCTGGCCATTTGGTCCTGGGTCAGTTGGGTGTTGGCCTGGATGCCTTCGCGCAGCATGTCGTCGTGGAAGTGGCTGCGCCGATCCATCAGTACGCCCAGCAGCGCCAGCCCCAGGGTGCCGCCGAGGTTGCGCGACATGTTGTAGAGCCCGGCCGCGTCACCGGCATCTCGCGCCTCTACCGAGCGCATGGACAGCTGGCTGAGGGGCATCATCACCAGGATCTGCCCGAAGCCCCGCAGGATTTGCGACCAGTAGAAATCATGCCCGACGCTTTGGGCGGTGAGCTGGGTGTCGAGAAAACAGCTGGCCCAGTACATCAACAGGCCCACGCCGACCATCATCCTGAGGTCCAGGCGGCCGAGCATTCTCGGCAAAATCGGCATCAGCAGAAACGCCGGAATGCCCGACAGCAACATGATCGAACCCGATTGCTGCGCGTTATAACCCGACAGGATGCCGAGGAACTGCGGCACCAGGTAAGCCGTGCCATACAGCCCGGCGCCGACCGCCGTGGCAATCAGCAGTACGCTGCCAAAGCTGCGGTTAAGCACCAGTTGCAGGCGCAGGATCGGCGTACTCGACCGAACCTGCCCGACCGCAATCAGAAAGAAACCGACCACCATCGTGATGCTCAGCCAGATGATCAACTGGGAGTCGAACCAATGCTCACGCTGGCCTTCCTCCAGCACCACGGTGAGCGAACTCAAACCCATGGCCAGGCCGAGGATGCCCAGCCAGTCGGCCTTGATGAACTGTTGAAGGTTCATCCGCTCACTCGGCAGGCCGGTAATCAGCAGGGTAATCAGGGTGATGCTGACGGGCAGGTTGATAAAGAAACACCAGCGCCAGTTGATGTTTTCTGTGAGCCATCCGCCAATCACCGGGCCCAACAGCGGGCCGAGGATCACCGTCATGCCGAACATCGTGGTGCCGATTGCCAACTGGTGAGCGGGCAGGCGGGTGCGCACGATGGTCTGTGCGGTGGGGATCATCGCGCCGCCGGCAAAACCCTGGCCGATGCGCCCGGCGATCATCGCGCCGAGGCTTGAAGACAGGCCGCAGAACATCGAGAAAAACGTGAACATCAACGCGGTGCCGATCAGGAACCGGCGCAGGCCGAACACCCGGGTCAGCCAGGCGGCGAGGGGAATCATGACGATTTCCGACATCAGGTAACCGGTGGCGATCCACGTGCCTTCCGTGCCGGTGGCGCCAATCTGGCCCTGGATCTGCGGCAGGGCCGAGTTGGTGATCGAGATGTCCAGGGTCGCCAGCAATGCCCCCAGCGAACCGGCGGCGACCGCGATCCAGTCCGTCAGCGAGGCGTTGCGCGGTTTGTCCGCGGGCACCTCGGTCAAAATGGCTTCAGCCATGGTTGGCATCTGCCTTGTGGGTGCGGGTGTCGACTTCCACGGTGGCGGACAAGCCGGGCACCAGCGCCTGGCGAACGTCGTCATCCGGCAGGTCGAGGGAAATCCGCACGGGCACCCGCTGCACGATCTTGGTGAAGTTACCGGTGGCGTTCGACGGTGGCAGCAAGGCGAACTGTGCGCCGGTGCCGGGGGACAGGCTGTCGATATGGCCCTGGATGTCGTGGCCCGGCAGCGCGTCTACGTGCACGGTCACGACCTGCCCGGTGTGCATCTCGCCGATCTGGGTTTCCTTGTAGTTGGCGGTCAGGTAGATCGCGCTCACCGGCACCACGGTCAGCAGGCGTGTGCCCGGCTGCACGTATTGGCCGACACGCACGCCACGGTCGGCGATGCGCCCGTCGAGCGGGCTGCGGATCACCGCATCGTCCACATCCAGCTGGCTTTGGGCCTCGCTGGCCTTGGCCACCCCGAGTTGCGCCTGGGCTTGCTTGAGCTGGGCTTCAAGGGTGCCGTAGCGGGTCTGGCTGGAGCGCAACGCCGCCTGCTTGGCGGCCACGGTACTGCGGGCCTGGGCCAGTTGGTTGTTGAGCTGGGCCAGGCGTTCTTCAGGCTCGGCCCCGGAGCGCGCCAGCGGTGCATAACGCGCGACTTCGCTTTGCGCATGCTGGGCATCGGCCTGCGCACCTTGCAGTTGGGCGCGGGCTTCGGCGATGGTCGAGTCCTGCTGCACCAGGTCGGCCTGGGCCTTGGCAAAGTCGGCCTCGCGGGCTGCAATCGTCGCCGAGGCTTCGTCACTGACCGCCTGGTATTTGCGGGCGTCCAGGCGTACCAGCACGTCGCCACGCTTGACGTTCTGGTTGTCGGCCACCAGCACTTCGGCCACGTAGCCGTTGATTTTCGGCGCCACGCTGATGCTGTCGGCTTGCAGGTAGGCGTCGTCGGTGGTCTCGATAAAACGCCCGGTGAGCCACCACCAGGCGCCCCATGCCAGCCCGGCCAACAGCGCTGCGCCGGCGAGTGTGAGCAGGATGCCTCGGGCTTTGCCGCGTTGGCCGTTGACGGTGGTATCAGGAATGACCTGAGAAGAGGGAGGTGCAGCGGACATCAAGTCACTCCAGTTTTATATCAGTTGGAATAAATTCGTTTTTCCGCGAAAATTTGTCAACTGGTATATTTTGGTTACGTTAAAAAAATGGAGTTGCACATGGCACGACACAAACCAGCCGCCGAAGGGGGTTATCAGCGGGGCGAGGAAACCCGCGCGCGGATCGTCGAGGCTGCCGTTGAGGTATTTGGCGAGCGCGGCTACGACGGCGCGTCCACGCGGGATATTGCGAACGCCGCCGGGGTCAATGCACCAGCGATCCAGTACTACTTCGATGGCAAGGAAGGCGTGTATCTGGCCTGCGTCGAGCATTTGATTGCGCTGTTATGGCGAAAAATGTCGCCCTCCGTTGAAGCGGCGGAAAGCGCGCTGGCCGACCCTGAGGTCAACGATCAGGCGCTGATCGAAGTCTCATTGGGTATCCTCGGCACGGTGGTCTCGACGATTCAGGACAGCCCCCAAACCACCGTGTGGCGTGCGTTTATGGATCGCCATCAAGCCGGCCTGTGCCCGGAAAGCGCGACGATGGCCTTTGAAGAGCGCTTCAAATCGCGCATTGCCAATGTGATCCGGCTGTTGATCGCACGCCTGGCCGGCCTTGCGGTCGACGACGAGCGTACGGTGATCCACTCCATGGCGCTGTTCACCCAGGGCCTGGCCTTTCGGGTGCAGAAGCCCAAGCTGCTCTCGGCCCTGAACTGGACGGAGGTGAACCAGAAGGAAATGGAGTTGGTGCGGGATGTGGTGCTGATGCAGGCGCGGTTTACCCTCGAAGGCCTGGTGCGGCACCGGGACCGGCGCTGACCTCAGCGCTTGCTGAAGGCCAGCCGGGCGGCAAACAGCACAAAGATCATGCCGGTGGTGCGGTCCATCCACTGGATCACCTTTTCACGCCGCAGCACGCCTGCCAATGGCTGCGTGGCGCCTATCAGTATCAGTGACCACACCAGGCTGATCAGCACATGGATGCTGACCAGGCCAAAGGTCCATCCCACCAGCGAATGCCCCTGGGGAATGAACTGCGGCAGGAACGACACGTAGAAAATCCCGACCTTGGGATTCAGGACGTTGCCCAGCATGCCTTTCAGGAACCAGTTGGCGCCGGGTTTTCCGTCGGCCTCCACAGACGCCAATGAGCGGCGCGGGCGCACCAGCATGTTCAAGCCGAGCCACGCCAGATAAGCCGCGCCGCAATACTTCAAGACGTTGAAGGCCACCTCGGACACGGCGATCAGCGCGCCCAGCCCAAAGGCCACCGCCGCGCCCCACAGTAAACACCCGGCGTTGATGCCCAGGGTGGCGCGCAACGCCTGTTGTTTGCCTTCGACCGTTGCGGTGCGCAACACCAGGGCCGTGTCCAGCCCGGGTGTGAGGGTCAACAGCGTCGCGGCGAAGGTGAAGGCGAGCAGGTTATCGGCGATGGACATGGGCAGGGCACGTCGAAGTGGGCACCCGCCCACGTTAACAGGCCCTCTGTCAGAAATTCCAGCGGGTGCTCAGCATCACGTTGCGCGGGTCACCGTAATACGACGAGTTATAAAAACCGATGTTGGTGTAGTAAGACTTGTCGAACACGTTGTTGACGTTGAGGGTGGCCGACAATTTGTCGGTGATCTGGTAGCGCGCCATCACGTCCACCAGCCACAACGGGTCCTGGGAAAACTTCTCCTTGATGCCATTGTGTTCGAGGATCTTCCAGCCCGTGCCCTGCCAGCGCACGCCGCTGCCGAGGGTCAGTTTGTCCAGCGGCCCCTTCAGCTTATAGGTGGTGTAGAGGTTGACCTGGTCCTCCGGCTCCCAGGTGGAGAGTTTATCTCCTGCCTGATCGCGCATGATCTTGTGGGTGTAGCCTGCCGCCAGTTGCCAGCCCGGCGCCACTTCGCCGGTGACCTCAGCCTCATAACCCTTGGTCTTGGCCTTGACGCCCTTGGACGCGTAGCCAAGCCCCGGGTAGCTGTTGGCGACATAGTCCAGATCGTCCACCGGCTTGTTTTCTTCATGCACTTCGAAGTAGGCGAGGCTGGCGTTCAGGCCCCCGTCGAAGAACTCACCCTTGAGGCCGATCTCGTAGTTCTTGCCTTCGTCCGGATTGAGTGGCTTGTCGTTGCCATCCCGGTAGTCGTCCTGGGGCAGGTAGATTTCGGTATAGCTGGCATAGGCCGAGAAATTATCGTCGAGGTCGTACACCACACCGGCGTAGGGCACGACTTTACCGGTGTCCTTGATCTGGCTGGTGCCGCTGACTTCGTAGTTGTTGACGCGGACACCGAGCAGCAGGGTCAGGTCGTCGGCCAGGCTGAAGCGGCCGGTGGCGTAGTTGGCGCTCTGGCGGGTGGTTTCATCGTTACGTTTGGTCTGCGGGCCCCAATCCGGTTCGGGCGCATCGCCGTCCCAGCCAAAGTAGTCGTAGCTGTTGTTGAGGTTGGTGGCGTTGGTGTAGTCACGGCCCAGCCAGCGCGAGCGCGATACCGAGGTGCCCAGCACCAGTTGGTGTTCGCGGCCAAACAGGCTGAAGGGCCCGCTGGCATACAGGTCACCGGTGTCGCTGGTGGTCTCGCCGGTGTACTTGCGCGTCAGCATCTGCGCCTTGCCGGTGACGGCGTCAGGGTCGAGCAGTGCGGCCAGTGGCGCGTGGTAGCCGTTGATCTGGTGATTGTATTGGCCTTTGACCATCCAGCCATTGTCGAAGTTATGTTCCAGGGTCGAGAACACGGTGCGGGTGTACTGCTCCCAGCTGCTGAACTTGGCCCCGTTGTTGAACGAGCGGGAGTTGCTGATGGGTTGGCCCTTGGAATTGAACAACGAGGCGCTGCCCGACCAACTGGAGCCTTGCGGATCACTGTCCTGATAATCGGCGCCGACGGTCAGCAAGGTGTCCGGTGCCAGGTCGAACTCCAGAATCCCGTAGTAGACACTCGTCTGGCGCTGGTAGTGGTCGATGAACGAGTGCTTGTCCTGATACGCCGCGACGGCGCGCCCGCGCACATTGCCGGTCTCGGTCAGGGGCCCGCTGACGTCGATTTCCGAGCGGTAGTTGTCCCATGAGCCTGCACCCAGGTCCACGTAGCCCTTGAACTCGGCGGTGGGTTTCTTGCGCACCATGTTGATGGTGCCGCCGGGGCCGCCGGCGCCGGTCAACAATCCCGTGGCACCCTTGAGCACTTCCACCCGGTCGTAGATGACGGTGTCGGTGAGGGTATGGCCGGAGGAATATTGCGCATCCTGGAGAATCGGAATGCCGTCGTACTGGAAGTTCTGGATGGCAAAACCACGGGAATAGTAGCTGGTGCGGTCGCTGTCATAGGTCGCCACGGTGATGCCCGGGGTATGGCGCATCACGTCGTCGATGGATTTGAGGCCGAAGTCGTCCATTGCCTGGCGCGTCACTACGGAAATCGACTGCGGCGTCTCCCGGGGTGTCAGCACTAGGCGCGTGGCGGTGGCGATAGTGCCCGGCGTGTAGGAACCGGAGCCTTCGGTAACAGTGCCGAGCTGGTTGCTGACCACGTGGGTGGCGCCCAACTCCAGGGCGCCAGTAGCGGGCAATGCTTCAAGCATCACCGCATTTTCGCCGTGCTGCTCAACCCGCAGGCGCGTGCCGGCCAGCAGTTTGGCCAAGGCCTGGCGCGTGGTCATGGTGCCGTTGATGGCAGGGGACTCGATGCCGGCGGCGAGGTCCGAGGAGTAGACGATCTGCAGGCCGCTTTGCTCGCTCAACTGATCCAGCGCGTTGGCCAGGGGCTGCCGGGGGATGGCCAGCGCGTAGGTTTTCGACGGGTCGCTTGCGACGGGCGCGGTGTTGGGTTCGGCCGCCGTTGCCTGCGCGCATGCCAGGAAAACCGCGAGCGCCAGCGCGCTGCGAGCGTGCGTCGAGTGGAGAGTTGGAAAGTACATACGAGCCCCGTAACGAATAGGAATTGTTTGCAATAACAAACCCCTGACGGGTTGAGACTTTGAAACCCGTAAAACTTTTTTCATAAAACGCTACGGGCTGTCCGGCTTAGTGGATGACCAGCACTTTTCCGGGTAGTTGGGTGACGTGGGTCGCGGCGACCTTGCTCAATGCCTGGACGATGGCCAGCGGGTCATCCAGCCGGTAATTGCCGCTGACCCGAACCTTTGCCGCCTCGGCGTCGAGCAGCCAGATCGGGGCAGGGTAGTAGCGTTTGAGGGTGTCGAGCACTTCGGCCAGCGGCGCGTCCTGAAACGACAGGCGCCCGTTGACCCAGGCCATTTGCCGCTCTGCACCTTCGGTGTGGGCGTCCTGCAGATGATCCTGCTTCAGCTGCTGCCAGCTACCCGCCAGCAACAGGTTTTGCTGGCCGCTGCTGTCGGCAACGTTGACCCGGCCTTCGCGCACCGCCACGGTGACATCCTGATGGTTCAGCGCCACGCTGAATTGAGTGCCCACGACAGTGACTTTGGCACCCGCACTTTCAACAATCATTGGGCGAGATGCGTCATGGAACGCCTCGATAAACACCTCGCCGCGCAACAAACGAATCTGTCGCTGCGGACCCTTCATGTGAGTGCTGATGGCGCTGTGGCTGCCGAGGACGATCTGCGAACCGTCCTCCAGGGTCAGGCGCTGGACCTCGGCAACCGAGGTCATGTGATCGGCGCGCAGGCGCATGGGCACATCGGCGATCCATCCGCCGACCAGCATGATCAACAGCGAGGCAGCCACCGCGAAAAGTCGCGACCGGCGGCGCCTGGCACGCGGGCGTTCAGGGATGTGCAGGCTGGTCTCAAGGTTGCGCAGGGCTTGTTCGAAGGCGAGGTCGTTCCACATCGTTTCGAGGGCTTGATACGCCTGTGCGTGAGCGTTTGATGCGTTACGCCATTGCTCGAACTGATGGCGCAGCAACGGATTGCCGGCCACTTCATCGCGCCGGGCAAACCAGTCGGTGGCTTGTTGGCGAGCCACTTCGATTGAATCAGTCATCGCAAGCCTGCTCCTGAGTGGCTCTGGTACAGGCATCGAGCGCACTGCGCAGGTCTTTTTCGACGGTACTCAAGGACACGTCCAGTTGCTGTGCAATCTGCGCTTTGGAAAAGCCCCGCAGTTTATCGAGGATCAAAATTTGCTGCTGGCGCTTGGGCAGGGTCGCAAGCACCTGCTCGAAGCGCTTGAGTTGCTGCTGGCTTTGCGCATGGTTGTCCGGGCCCGGGGCGGATGTAGGTATCTGCGCGAGGTAGCCTTCATCCGCGACCTGGCATTCGAAGCGCCGCTTGCTGCGCTGGCTGCGCAAGTGATCAAACGCCAGGTACTGCGCGGTCTGGTACAGGAATGGACGGATATGTTCGATGGGCCTGGCGCTCAGCGCCTTGGCCACCTTGAGGTAGGTTTCCTGGGCAAGGTCTTCGGCCAGGCTGGCGCAGCCGGTGACGCGGGCGAGCATGCGAACCAGTGCAGGGCGCTGGCCGATAAATAGCGCGCTCAGTTTGTGCTGACTGTCCCCGTTATCCATAACGCCCCACACTGCCCTATGCGCGAAAGCTGGGCATTATAATGAGATTAAATATCATTACCAGCATGGTTTGGGGCCGAAAGAGCACTGCTGTGTCCTGGGCGGCTGGCCGTCAGGATGACTCACGCTACCTGATTACGCCCTGATGATTTGGCCCGATACAACTGCTGGTCTGCACGCCTGATCAGCACCGTTGTGTCGCTGTCCGAAGCCTCGGCGAGGCCGATGCCAATACTCACCGTGATTTGCCCGACCGTCTCAAAATGCGCCCCGGCAATGGCCGCACGAATCTTCTCGGCCACCCCATCGGGGCTGTCCGGGGCTTCGAATTCCGGCAGCAGCACCGCAAACTCTTCACCGCCGTAGCGGGCCACAAAGTCGGTGGTGCGGATAGTTTCCTGGGTCAACTGTGCGAGGTGGCGCAGCACGTCATCCCCGACCGCATGCCCATGGGTATCGTTGATCCGCTTGAAATGATCAACGTCGATCAGCAGCAGCGCGAAGGCACGCCCGCTGCGCTGGAACAAAAGGCTGTATTCGGCAAGTTTTTCATCGAAGCGCCGACGGTTGTAGACGCCAGTCAGCGCATCGTGGCTGGCCAGGTTCAGCAACTCGGCGTTGGCCTGGGTGAGGGCGATGGTGCGTTGGGCGACCGTGGCCTCCAGAGACGCGTTGGTCTCTTGCAGTTCGCGCTCCTTGCCAAGCAGGGACTGCGTCATGCTTTTGATCGAGCGCCCGAGCTGGGCGATCTCCCGCACGAAATGGTCCTGGGGGAAGTAGGCACCGGGCTGTTGGTCCTGGACCTGTTTGGCCGAGCGCGCCAACTCCTCGATAGGCCGGCTGAGGTAGGACGCCAGGTAATACGCCACGAAGCCGAAAACCACCGCCGCGATCACGCCCAACAGCAGCAGCTTGTAGAGCAGCACGCGGGCGGGTTGCAGGGCGATTTCCAGCGGCTGGCGCATCACGATGTACCACGTCAGGCTGGAATTCGACGGGCTGGGCACCGCCACGGCGCTGGTCACGTAGCCGTTGTCGACCGACCAGCCGGTATCATTGGCCAGGCGGTCCTGGGGCAGTTGCTGGCCGGCCAGTTGTTCCGGGTAGAGCACCTTGCCGTCGTTGTCGATGATCAGGGCCTCGATGTCCGGCGCGGTCCCTTTGGCGGCCTCGACAATTTGCGTCACCCAGGTCCAATGAGCGTGAGCCCCCAGTACCCCAATCACCTTGCCTTCGGCGTTGCGAATCGGCGCGGCAAAATCGATGAAGCGCCAGGGCTCGCCGTTGGCGCCCGGCAGCAGCTTGGCCAGCAGAACCGCCTCGTGGGGATCGCCGGTGTAGTTGCCCTGCAAGCCGGCCTGGAACCAGGGGCGCTGCGTTACCGATTGGTTCACCAGCAGCCCATTCACCGCCTGGCGCACACGCCCATCGGTATCGGCCACGCCCATCCACGCATACTCGGCGCGGGACTGGGTGCGTTGCTCCATGGAGGTCAGGATATCCGGATCGTCCAGGTTGCCACGGCTGAACAGCGGCGCGCGGCTGAGCAGTGACACCTCCAACTGGCGTTCACGCAGTTGCACCGCCAACAGCGCGGCGGTGGAACGGGCGGTGCTTAACAGCGCGTTGCCACTGGCGAGTTTCAGTTGCTCAGTGGCGATGTGCCCAACGTAGAAACCTACGCTAACCAATGTCAGCAGCGACAAACCGGCAAACCATAGGGTCAGGTGACTACGCAGGCTGGCTTTGATCATGGGAGGGATCTGAAAGGAGTGTTCTTACATAGTAGCCATACCATTCGGATGGATTCCATAGCCTCATGCTTTATACGCACATTGATTTCACACCTGCTTTCCCACGATGGCCGTGCAAGAATATGGCGCTTAGCCACTTAGGGAACTCAAGGATGAAAACGCTGTGTGCTGCGCTGTTGTTGATGGTTGTGTCCAGCCTGGCCCAGGCCAATGACGTGAAAGTCGGATTCCAGGAAATCGTGATTCCAGACGCGGAGCACGGCAGGCCGTTACAGGTGGCGGTGTGGTACCCGACCAATGCCGCCGGCACGCCACGACTGATCGCTGACAACCCGGTCTTTGTCGGCGCCCCAGCCTTGAAGGACGCCGCGCCCGCCGCCGGCGAGCATCCGTTGGTGGTGATTTCCCACGGCATCTTCGGCAACTGGATCAACCAGTCCTGGCTTGCCAGCGCCTTGGCCGGGCAGGGTTATATCGTCGCCTCGCCCAACCACCCCGGCACCACCAGCAAGGACCGCACACAGCCCGCAGCCTCCGAGCTCTGGAAGCGCCCCCTCGATATCCGTCGGGTGATTGATGCGGTGATCGCCCAGCCCAAGCGCTTTGGCGCAGTGGCCCAGCACAAGATCGCCGTAGTGGGGCACTCCCTCGGTGGCTGGACCGCACTGGAAGTCGGCGGCGCCCGCTTTGACCCGCAGCGCTTTACCGAGGACTGCAAGGTGCATCCGCAGATCGCCCCTTGCAAGGCGTATGAACTGATCGAAGCCGGCCGTACCGAGCAGGCCAAAAAGCACCTGGCCGAGGACTTGAGCGACTCGCGCGTGGCCGCCATCGTGTCCCTGGACCTGGGCTTCGCCCGTGGCTTCAGCGATGCAAGCCTGGCGGCGCTGCACCGGCCCACACTGGTGATTGCGGCGGGCACGCCGTCCCCGGAGTTGCCCGCCGCGCTGGAGTCTGCCGACCTGGCCAAGCGCCTGCCGCCGAATACTTCGCACTATGTGGAAATCAGCGACGCCACCCACTTCACTTTCCTGCCCCTGTGCAAGCCGGGCGCGGTGGAGCGGATTGAACAGAGCGACCCCGGCGAAGGCTTCATCTGCCTGGATGCCAAGGGCGCCCGTCCCAAGCCGCAGATCCAGCAGCAGGTACTCACCCTGATCAGGGAGTTCCTGCAGCAATCCCTGCGCTAGCCGTCAGATGTCCTTGGACAACACCAGGCTCGCACCCTTGCGCCTGCAGACCCATGCTGAACATGATCGCGAAGGTAATAGCAAAACCCAGCACCGGGGTGATCAGGTACGGCGTGCTGTATTTTTCAATGTGGGAGTTGTCGAGCCTTGGCGAGGCTGCGATGGTATCGCCGCGGTGTGCCAGGGAAACCGAGCCGCCAGCATCGCGGGCAAGCCCGGCTCCCACAGGGTGCCTATTCGAATGTGTCGATCCGGTGATCACTGTAGGAGTAAGGGTTCTTGTCGAGGCTGGCCCGGAAGAAGTAGCCATAGTCTTCCAGATAGTAAATGCGACTCACCGGGTCTACCTCTTCGGCCCTGTCCTGACAGGCCAACGCTTTTGCCTTGCCCAACAGCCGGGGGTGGAGTTCGCTCGCCGCCAGTTCGCGTTCTACCCGACAGTCACTGGTTGCGGGTTTGGAGACATGGGTGCCGGCCCGGTTGTTAACGACGGAGAAGGCCCTGGTGAAGCTCACCGTTTCCCCGACGGGCAGGTTTTTCCAATCCCCGCTGTAACTCAGCTGGGTGAGCGTGGTGGTTTGCTGCATGCCACGCGGGCCCTCGGTGAATGAGGCCCTGGAGTACAGGGCGAGAAAGCCGCGCCATCCCGCGGTATAGGTCTCGCCATCTTCCTCACGTAGAGCGACGTTCAATTGCCCGCTGACCGGGTCGCTAGAAAAGAAACGCTCCTCCTGGACCGGCTCGGTGACGCCCCGAAATGTCGAGGTGCCCGTCACCCGCAGGTACTTGAGCGAGCGGCTCGGCGGGTCGAGATTCAACTGCTCGATCGCCGCCAATATCGCGGGCGCCACGGCGGGCAAGGTCACGGGCAACGGTACGATCACGCGCGGTGTAAACGGCTCCAGTCCCGCCACTATCTCGGCCCCCTCGCACACCTTGGCGAGCAGCGCCCGTTGTTGTGGATTGCCACTGGCGATGGCTTGGCTGGGCGGCGAACGGTCGACACCGCCATCGCTGACCTGATTGCTCGCGTTCAGGCTGTAACTCGCCAGCCGCTTGAACGTACCGGCACCACAAGACACGGCGTAACGCTCACGTTGTTGCGCATAAGGCGCGTTGTGAGGCGGCGATTGGCGAATGACCGGGCTATCGATCGCCCCCCAGAAGCGCACCTCATCGCCCGCCGTGCTCAGGCTATTGCGATCGAGTAACAACCAAATGCCGTGATCGTCTGCACTCAGCCGGCGCCAGTCAGGTGTTGGCGTTTGGGCACAGGCTTGGATGAATGAAGGGTTGGCTGCCAGTATCGGCCGCAATTTCTCAGGTATCCCGGAGCCCGGGCCGTACTGGGCACTGCCCGTGGAGTACACCCGCTGATTGCTATTGAGATAGGTCAGTCGCAAGCGTTTCGACGAACACGCGGCCTCCACCTGAATCGACTGGTTGGGCACGTTCGTTGGCAGTTGAAAACTCAGCACATCACCATCGCGCAGGATGCTGTCGGCCACCAGGGGTTGGGCCAGGATGGTCTGCAAACCCCATTCGGTTTTTGTGTCGGGCGTGGCGCAGCCGGCCAGGCCGATAACGCCGGCAACAAGCATAAAGACAGGGGATAGACGCACGTGGACCTCTCTGAATCCATTCGGGGTAGGTGTTGGCTGCCCAGGTACGAGCGTGGCTCAGGCGCTGGACGAAGGGATTGTAGGAGAGGTTGGGAAGGTTGTCGGATTAATTGCTGTCATATAGCCACCTTTTATGACATGGCATGAGCACGACTGTGGCGAGGGAGCTTGCTCCCGTTGGGCTGCGAAGCGGCCCCAAAAAACTCAGGGGCGCTGCGCACCCCAACGGGACAAGCTTCCTCGCCACAGTGGTTTTGCGTTACGAGCTTGCCGAGTCGGCCTGCGCCTCAATCTGCTCACGCAAACGCCGACCAATCACATCCATCAAGTCACAGCCATCGCGCAACGGAATGGCTAGTAACTGGGCGAAGTCAGAAAGCACGACAGTGTCGCTTTGCAGCTCACTACGAAAGGCGATGTTTTCCAGGACCTGAGTCACCGTGCGAATGCGGTAATCGGCCATGGCGTGAAGGATGTCGAGCGGGGCGTGGGTGTCGATGAGCAGGGAGGCTGGCACCAGATCGATTCCGGTGAGGGGCATGTATCTATCCATATTTGAAGCTCCGATAGCGCAACGGTTGACCGCCACTTATTCGTCGCCAAACGATAGGTGGCAGCTGTACGCAGGTTGGCGAACCGGTATCGGAAAACCCGGCAGACCCGAAGGTCTCCCGCGCACAGCCGCCATAAGACAGCTTTGCGAAGGTGCAACAGCATCTGCAAAAAAGCACAGTGCTTTTGCATCCGATAGACAGGTCGCCAAACCTGGTCGCCATTTGGGCGACGGGGCGGACTATAAGCGCCATTGGGTTGTATGATCAATAGTCGCGTTGAACCAATGTGAAATTTCCAGAAGCTAAACACTATCAGCTTGAATGTTTTTGTACTTCAAAGGGGGGGCGTACGGTTTTAGATAGTGCTAACTATATTTGATTGGCTATGGTTTTCTCGACGGTGCTGAAATGAGGTTTATGTGAAGTATGGAGTGCAGGATTTGGTGGAAGGAATTTCAATAGGTTTAGAGTGTTGTTTATGATCCTACCTTGGATGTATTTTTGTGAGATGTAGGCAATAACGCAAATTAACTCAATTAATAATTGTATGTGCGAGCACCTAAGGTGTGCAGATTCAGATAGATGAAAATAGGCTGGCATAAGTAGAAAATCGATTTTTCTAGAAACTAGTGCGCGTGGTGATATGGTGCGTGGGATTATTTTAAAGCGTACCATCCATGGCCGCTAAAAACGACTATGGATGGTTTATGTAAAAGCTATGATTTTGGTATGGGTATGCTCGAAATTTTTTAAAGTAAGTCAGTTGTTGGTGTTCGAGATTCTTTTTTTGTACCAGTTATCGCAGTACTTTTCGATCTCCCATTTTTCTAGTGCTCTGATGGTCTTGTAAGCTTCTGTTTTAGGGAGTTCGTCAATTTTTTTCAGGATCTTATTTGCCAAAGGAGGAGCGCACTTTTTCCAGCTTTCATATGCGTATAGATAAAAATATAGTGATTCATTGCTGCCTAGTTCGGATAGCGTTTCACCAATCCAGCTAAATCCATAGCCCTGATTGAGATTTACATCGGAGTATACGCCGTCATTAATTAATTCTAGCGCTTTGGCATAGCAGTTTAGCGCTTCATCATAGCGAAAGATTAAGTGTAGGCAGCGTCCGGCATTTCCGTAAATTGAATAAGAGAGCTCACGATTGAGTGCTGTCTTTGAGGCTATTTCCTCTATTGGATAGCCATCCAAGAAAAAATCGAGTGCTTTATTTACATTGTTTTCTGCTTCGGAGTCTCTATACGCTAAGTTAAGTCTGTGTCTCGCGTCCCACTTGTCCTGTTCGCCCATTTGACTTATTAAATAGTCAGCTTGCTCACCGTGCTTTATAGCTTGGTCGTAATTCTCATTAAACCAGTGAAGATGGGTTTTGGAAGAAAGTATGAAAATATACTCATTGTTTTTGGAAGTGGTAGTGTTTTCAAATTTTTGGAGAAAGTCGGTTGATTTGATATTGTCGCCATATTCGGTAATGGCAGTGAATGCGTGATTGAAAAAATCTAAAAAGCTCACTAGTTGGTCGGTCGCGTTTTTCTTCCAGGTTATCTTGTCTAAGAGTGCGCAGGATAGCCTCACGTATTCCTCGGTGTAGCCTGAACGATTTATAGATTTGTGAATTTCTATAAGGCATGCAATGGCTTCATTGAATTCCCCGTTATTTATATGTAACTCAATCTTATTTGACCAGGACTTGAATTCTTCAAGGCTAAGTATCTGGTTGAGTCTGGGTTTTAAAAGGATTATGAATTGATCGTAGTATCTGATGAAAAGTGATATAAATTTTTTCTGTTCTTGGCTTGGAAAGTTGGACTTTATAAATTCCTTAACAAGTGGGTGGAGCTCAATATAATTTTCCGTTCCCTTGATTACGATTAGGTGGAGGTCCTTTAAAGTTCTCAACGCTTTCGAGAACTGATTGAAATTGAGTACGCTGCTAACTACTTTCGAGATCTCGCTCTCACTTTCGGACGTTATAGACTCTGCAAGGGCTCTGAGAAGCGTTTTTTGTTTTTCATTGAGAGAGTCCCATATTTCTCTTAGGATCTGCTTTGAAAGTATTGCACTTTCAGAGGAGCTTACGATGTTCTTTTTTTCAATATTGTTGAGGAAGTCTTCAATGTTCCGTTGTCCTCTTTTCGCTTGCGCAAGAATTAGTGAGACCCAAAGGGCATGGCCACTTGTTAATTTGTGTGCTCGAATTGCTAGCTCGGAAAGTATAACTGGGGAAATAGATATTTCGGATGAGGCGAATAGGCTAATAACATCCTCTAAAGTTAGGCCGGATAATTTTAGCTGAAAAAAATTGACGCCTGCGTAATGAATGAATGGACGACATGTGAAGATGAATTTTGCGTTATGAGGTGTCTGTAAAGCAGCTGTAAAGAGCTTTCCGATAGAACCGGCGGGTTCGAATTTTTCAAGATCTATGTATGAATCAACGTTGTCGAAGACGAAAAGACAGGATCTATTCCCAAGCTCTTTGAAAAAGATATTTATTAGTGAGTCTGTTTCGAGCCCAACCAAAGTATTGGTTGGGATTTTTTTATCGGAAATTTTTTCAATTAGGCCGGAGATTTTTAAGTTGAAGTTGTGCTCCTCTTCCTTAAAGTCTCTCCAGTCTGTAATTTCATATATATTATTCTCTTTACAGGTTTCGCTATAGTAGGCTGCGAGAGAGGACTTTCCTTGCCCTCCAAATCCAGTAATGAAAATAACTTTGAAATTAGATTCACTTGTAAGAGATTTTAGTTCACGTTCTCGCCCAACCCAGTACTCTACTTTTGGTGGGGTGTCCGTGCCTTCTCCCTTCAGAAGGAATTCTTCCTGATTGGGTGGGGCGATTGGCGCTTGGATCGGCTTGCTTTTGATTTTTGTTACGCTGTTTTTATATTCGTTCAGTAATTCAATGTATGTGTTGATTTCGGAGTGGTTGTCAATTTTTATAACTTTAATGCCGTCATATGCTGTTTGGTTAGTGGTTAAGAGGTAATGCGTGGTTCCATATCCGGTATAAAGTTGTGAAATTCTATTAAATAATGTAGTTACGTATGGGTCTGTAAAGCTAAAGCCCAAAAATAAACATGTGAAGTTTGAGAAAATTTTTCCTAGTTGGTACTTTGCAAGAGTGTCTTGTTTGTAAAGGTTTTCATAGTCGCTTTTGAATATTATACAAGAGTCAGGTCGGGAAATATCACCGTGAATTTTCAGGATGTAGTTGTCTAAAGTGTCTAGTTTGGCTAGGTTGTAATTGCTAGTATTGTCTATGATTACTTGATCTTGACTATTAGATTCTATTATTTTGTCGTAGTTGGTGGTGACTATTTTTTTTGATAAGGTTGATAGTTTTTTATGTATCGGACTTTCTTGTGTTTTGCTCAGTGTTTTTTCAAAGTACTCATACACTATTTTTTTATAATTTTCTTTAAGGTTTTCTAATATATCCAGGGGGCCGAATAGGTTTTTTTCTAATATATCTGAATAAGTTGATGCGTTTTCAATTTGATCTTTTTTATCCTTAAGCATATTTTTTAGAAGGTCCACCCAGGTAGGGTGGCCTACCGAGCGTGAAAGGCCAGAGCCTACGAATATTACTAGCTTTTCATTTTTTATCGCTTCTTTTATATCGAAAGGTATTTCCACTTTTTATCCCTTAAAGTGATGTCTATATGGATTTCCGATCAGGCGTTTTTAAGTTTGTATATTTGCCGCTGGAAATTTTTATATGGCGCATATGGACGATTTATGTGCGTTTATAGCATAGCTATTGGCCATCATCAATCCTTTATTTTAACATACAGCCCACTGCGGCTATTTTATTTAAATCTCTAACGCAGCAGATGGTTAAGGCTAAAGTATCTATGCAGTCAGATTTGACTAGTGGAAAGGGGTATATTGCGATGTAGTTGTTTTTTTGAATTTTGGCTTAGCACTTATTGCACTCAAATTCCGGAGGGCTGCTTAGGAGATCCCTCGAGCAAGCTCGTCGAAGAAGAAAAAGGGTTAGTGCTTCATTTCACTGAGTTCCCCACCCGCCCCGGAATCGCCACCCGACTCGTCGCCTTCACCTCCCGCAACGCCAAACTCGACTGAATCGACGCAATCCCCAACTGCCGCCGCAGCACGCTCTCCACAAAATCACTGTAGGCATCCAGATCCTCCGCCAGCACCTGCAGCAGATAATCCGCATCCCCGGTGATCTTGTGGCAGGACTGCACCTGGGGCAGTTCCTTGATCACCGCTTCAAAATCCTCCGGCGTATGGTCGGAATGCACCGCAAACCGCACATGCACAAACGCCATGATTTCCAGCCCGAGCATCTTGCGATCCAGGTTGGCCTGGTAGTCCTTGATCACGCCTTCTTCCTCCAGGCGCTTACGCCGGCGCCAGCAGGGCGTGAGGCTCAGTGACAGGCGCTCGCTGAGTTCGGCGTTGGAAATACTCGCGTCTTCCTGCAGCAACGCGAGGATGGCGAGATCGGTGTCGTCAAGTGCGACCTGTTTGGTTTTATTTTTCTTCATGGTGGCTCTTTGGGGTAAAAATGCCCGATTACGCTAGCATCGGCGCACGTAAAAGCAAAGAAAGCCCAGCGCAGCCAGAACAAAATAATCACCTGTCTTTCACGGGTGGATGTCTTTTATGTTGACTGTATTCAGTGATTCTCATCGTTTGCACCATGGCACCGAGCTTAAGGATGGCGTGCTCAAGCCGTCCTTCGAACAACCCAGCCGTGCCGACACCGTGCGTGATCGGGTCAAGCACGTTGGGCTGGGCGATATCATCGTGCCGCGCACGTTCGACCGGGCCTGTTACGTCAATGCCCACAGCGAACGCTACGTGTCTTTCCTGGAAACCGCCTGGGCCGAATGGACTGCGATTGGCCGTGCCCATGACGCCTTGCCGCTGGTGTGGCCAGTGCGTGACCTGGCCAATGCGCACGTGCCGGAATTTATCGACGGCAAGCTCGGGTTTTTCGCGATGGATGCCGGTTCGCCCATCACCAGCACCACCTGGGAGGCGGTGAAAACCAGCGCTGATATTGCACTCACCGGCCTGGCCTTGATCGATGAAGGCCACAACAGTGCCTTCGCCTTGTGCCGCCCACCGGGTCACCACGCGGCGCGGGAATACATGGGCGGTTATTGCTACCTGAATAACGCGGCCATCGCCGCGCAACAGGCGATCACCCAAGGCGCCAAACGGGTCGCGGTGCTGGACGTGGATTTCCACCACGGCAACGGCACGCAGAACATTTTCTACGACCGTAGCGACGTGATGTTTGTCTCGCTGCATGGCGAACCTGCGGTGTCGTATCCCTACTATTCGGGCTTCAGTGCCGAGCGCGGTGCGGGGGCGGGCGAGGGCTTCAACCTGAACTACCCGCTGGCCAAAAACACCGGGTGGAGCACCTATAAGGAAGCCTTGCTCGACGCCTGCACCCAACTGCGCAGGTTCTCGCCGGAGGTGCTGGTGATTTCCCTCGGCGTCGACACGTTCAAGGACGACCCCATCAGTCACTTCCTGCTGGAAAGCCGCGATTTCCTCGGCATCGGCGAGATCATCGCCAGCGTTGGCGTGCCCACGCTGTTCGTGATGGAAGGCGGCTACATGGTCGATGAAATCGGCATCAACGCCGTCAACGTGCTGCACGGTTTCGAGAACAAGCACGCCTGATCCCGACGCCATTCCAACAATAAACAATCCCGACTTTTTTCTGCCAAAACTCAAAAACATAACAAGAGGTTTTGTGATGAAAACAACCGTGCCCGGGCTGATTGAAAAGCCCGCTTTGCAACGCACCCTCAGCAACCGACATATTCAACTGATGGCCATGGGCGGTGCGATTGGTACCGGCCTGTTCATGGGCTCGGGCAAGATCATTGCGCTGTCCGGCACCTCGATCATCCTGATCTACATGATCATCGGGCTGTTTGTGTATTTCGTGATGCGCGCCATGGGCGAGTTGCTGTTATCCAACCTGAACTTCAAGAGCTTCGCCGACTTTGCCGGTGCGTACCTGGGGCCGCGTGCGGCGTTCTTTCTCGGCTGGTCGTATTGGCTGAGCTGGAGCGTGGCGGTGGTGGGGGATGCCGTGGTGGTGGGGGGCTTTTTCCAGTACTGGTTCCCGGACGTGCCGGCGTGGATCCCGGCGATTGCGATGCTGCTGACGCTGTTTGCATTGAATGTGCTGACGGTGCGGCTGTTTGGCGAGGTGGAGTTCTGGTTTGCGATCATCAAGATCATCGCCGTGGTGACCCTGATCAGCGTGAGCGTGGTGCTGATTGCCAGCTCGTTTGTGTCACCCACCGGCGTCACCGCTTCCCTGACGCATTTGCTGGATAAACAGGCGGCGTTTCCCAATGGCCTGTTCGGCTTCTTTGCCGGGTTCCAGATGGCGATCTTCTCGTTCGCCGGCACTGAGTTGATCGGCACGGCGGCGGCTGAAACCCGCTCGCCCGAGAAGACGCTGCCCAAGGCGATCAACTCGATCCCGCTGCGGATCATCCTGTTTTACGTGCTGGCCCTGGCGTGCATCATCGCCGTGACGTCCTGGCAGCAGGTGTCACCGAGCAAGAGTCCGTTCGTTGAGCTGTTCCTGGTGGCCGGGTTTCCCGCTGCCGCCGGGATTGTGAACTTCGTGGTGCTGACGTCGGCGGCATCGTCCGCCAACAGCGGGGTGTTCTCGGCCAGTCGCATGCTGTTCGGCCTGGCGGACTTGGGCGATGCCCCCGGGATTTTCCGGCGACTGTCGAACAACAGCGTGCCGTTTATCAGCCTGGCGTTTACCACCTTCCTGATGCTGCTGGGCTTATTGCTGCTGTTTATAGTCCCGGAAGTGATGACGGCCTTTACCATCGTCTCCACCGTTTCGGCGATTTTGGTGATCTTTACCTGGTCGACGATCCTGGCGTCCTACATCGCCTATCGGAAAAAGTGCCCGCAGCTACATGAAAAATCGCTGTACAAAATGCCCGGTGGTGTACCGATGGCCTGGGTTTCACTTGGGTTCCTGGCCTTTGTACTCAGCTTGCTGGCACTTCGCCCAGACACCCGCCTGGCGCTCTGCGTGATGCCGGCGTGGTTTGTGTGGCTGGCGGTTGCCTACCATTTCTCGCATTTTCGCAGCCGACTTCAGCCTGATCAGCGCACAGCGCTATAGCGGTCGTCATACAACTCACGCGAATTCGACCGTCAAAAAAGGCCGTCCTGTACGGCCTTTTCATGACGGTTTTTTCATCGCTACATGACAAAAATTTCACATTCTGCGCCATAGGCCCCATGCCACAATCCGCAGCGTTTGCAGGGCCGCAACGGTATTCGCTCGAAGGACAGTAAAAAAATAATGTTCACAGGGGCGCAGTAAATGAAACTCTCTACATTAGCGTTGGCCATCACCGCGGCCGTCCTCGCACAACACGCCAGCGCAGATGACTTTGGTCTTGGCTCACTCGGCACGGGTAACGGTCACAGCGGCTTCCTTGAGGACAGCCACTCGTCGATCAGTTCGCGCACCATGTACTACAACGCCGACGTTCACTCCGGCACCGCGAATGACCTGCGTGAAGCGGCTCAAGTACTGCGTTTCGACTACAAATCCGGTTACACCCAAGGCACCGTAGGCATCGGGTTCGACGTGATGGCCTTTGGCGCCTTGCGTCTGGACGGTGGCGATGGCCACGCAGCGGGTAACGGCCTGTCGGGTAACGGCAACAGCTTCTTCCCCGTGAAGAACAACGGCACCGAGCCTGCTGACAGCTTCGGTCGCGCAGCCGGCAACGTTAAATTCCGTATTTCCCAGACAGAACTGCACGTGGGCGGTGGCTTGGCCCCGATCCTGCCGATCCTGGTGTCCAACGACAGCCGTGCCGCGCCGCAAACCTTTGACGGCGGCATCCTGACCTCCAAGGACATTCCCAACGTCACCTTCACGGGCGGCGAGCTGAACAAGGCTGAAGGTCGTGCATCGAGTAACTCCACGGGCTTGAGCGTCGCGGGCGCCACTCGCGACAGCGACAGCTTCCGTTTCGGCGGCGTTGACTACCAGCCGTTCGGTTCTTCTGACAACGTCATCGCTAAAAACCTGACGTTGCAGTACTACTACGCCGACCTGGAAGACTTCTACAAACAGAACTATTTCGGCCTGGTGCATGTACTGCCGTTGGGCAATGATCAATCGTTCAAGACCGACCTGCGCTATTTCGACAGCACCAGCGACGGCAAGAACGGTTCGGCCGGCTATGCGTTCAACAACAACGGCGGCTATGCCAAGCACGCCGGTGAAGTCGACAACAAAACCTACAGTGCTGCCTTCACCTACCAGTTGGGCGGCAGCCAGTTGATGCTCGGCCACATTGGCGTGAGCGACGACGGCGGCTTCGTGTGGGTCAACCAGGGCAGCATCGCCGACCCAACTGCACAAGGCGCGGCCGGCTCCGACTTCTACCTGTTCACGGATGCGGTGGTTGGCCAGTTCTCCCGCGCGGGCGAGCAGGTCAATTTCGGTCAGTACCTGTATGACTTCCGTACATTGGTGCCGGGCCTGAAAGCCTCCGTTGCTTACCTCAACGGCAGCGACATCAAGGCCAAGGTTGCCGGTGGCAGCGATCAGTCGGAACGCGAAACCGATTTCCGTCTTGATTACGTCGTGCAAGCGGGCCCGCTGAAAGGCTTCGGTACAACCTTCCGTACCGGTAGCTACCACGGCCACAACACCGGCACTGCCGACCAGGATCAAACCCGTTTGATCTTCAACTACACCTACGCGCTGTTTTAATCAGTCGCGGGTAAACGCTCCAAACGAAGGCCGCCTGTTGGGCGGCCTTTTTTTTGCGCATCCGCAATCTCGGCATCGCCGTGGGCAAGGAAGCGATCGCGCTGAGCAAGGCTCCGTGGGTGATGCTGATGACTGAATCCAGCGACATCCGCCTGTCGGCCCGCAACTGCCTGGAAGGCAAAGTGCTGAGCGTGAATGACGGCGCGGTGAATGCGCAAGTGGTGATCGAGTTGGGCCTGAAGCCGGGTGTGAGTGCCACGGCGGTGATCAAGGCGTCCCATATCATCCTGGGTGTGCCAGCCTGATAAAACCCACCCACGTAGCAGCTGTCGAGCCCAAGCGAGGCTGCGTCAGCGGTGTATCTGACACACCGCCGACGCAGCCTCGCTTGGGCTCGACAGCTGCTACGGATCGGTCGTGACGGAGCGCGAGTCATTAATCAGCGTTGCAGCGATCATTCAACGGGCTAAGGCGCCAGCCGCGTAAACACATAATCGTGGTTCTTCACCAACGCCTGATGGCAGGCAAAGCATGTCTCATGCTGCGCCTGGTCCGCCGGTTTGCCGTTGATGAACCGTCCAAAGCCCCAGCCTCCCGTCGCCGCATACTTCTTCGAATCCTTGACCATGAACTGCACGGTGGTGGCCGCGCCGGGAATCGAGGCGGTCTTGAACTCGGGCGACTGCACATGTTTCCACGCCAGCTTGGCCAGCACGGTGCCGTCGGGGAAGGGCAGCGTGCCCTCGCGGTAGGCCTTGAGCGCGACTGTGTTGCCGAGCACCACCCGCAGTTCATTCAGCGGGTCGGCTTCCTGGGCCGGCGCGATCAGCTCCCATTGGCGGTAGCCGTCGGGAATTGTCACACCGTAGATCGGCGAAGGCTCGCTGGTGGCCGGGCCGCCAGAGGCGAACCCGGTAGCGGCGGCCACCACGGCGGCGGTTGTGGCGACGAGTGCAGCAAGGTGCAGGCGCTTCATCACAGGTGATCCGCATCAATCACGGCCTTGGCAAAGGCTTGCGGGGCTTCCTGCGGCAAGTTGTGGCCGATGCCGCCGCTGATCAGCCGGTATTCGTATTTGCCGGTAAAGCGCTTGGCGTAGTCTTGCGCCGCCGGGTGCGGGGCGCCGTTGGCGTCGCCTTCCAGGGTGAGGGTGGGCACGCTGATGGACGGGGCGGTGGCGAGTTTCTGTTCCAGCGCAGCGTATTTTTTCTCGCCCTGCACCAGCCCCAGGCGCCAGCGGTAGTTGAAGATCGACACGGCGACGTGGTCGGGGTTGTCCAGGCCTTTGGCGCTGCGGTCGAAGGTGGCGTCGTCAAACGCCCATTTCGGCGAGGCGATCTGCCAGATCAACTTGGCGAAGTCATGGGTGTTTTTTGCATAGCCGGCGGCGCCGCGATCGGTGGCGAAGTAGAACTGGTACCACCATTGCAACTCGGCCTTGGGTGGCAAGGGGTTCTTGCCGGCGGCCTGGTTGCCGATCAGGTAGCCGCTGACCGACACCAGCGCCTTGACCCGCTCAGGCCACAACGCCGAGACGATGTCGGCGGTGCGTGCGCCCCAGTCGTAGCCGCCGAGCACGGCTTGCTTGATGTGCAGCGCGTCCATGAAGTCGATCAGGTCGACAGCGAGTGCTGCCGGCTGGCCGTTGCGCAGGGTTTTGGCCGACAGGAAACGGGTGTCGCCGTAGCCACGGGCGTAGGGCACCAGTACGCGGTAACCCTGGGCGGCCAGCAGCGGCGCGACTTCGGAGTAGCTGTCAATGTCGTAGGGCCAGCCGTGCAGCAGGATCACCACCGGGCCATCGGCCGGGCCGGCTTCGGCGTAGGCCACGTCCAGCAAGCCGGCCTTCACGTGCTTCAGCGGGCCAAACGCGGTGTGGGCGCTTGCGCTGGCAACCGCAGGCGCTTGCGTGTCCTGTGCACTGGCAACGCCGAGGGCACCGAACTGCAACAGCGCAAAGGCCAGCAGCGACGCGCCCATCAGGCGGCGGGATGGGATGTTCAACTGTGTGTGCATGGTGAGCCTCCGGCGGCGGGTTGTGTGCCTGGCTCACAGTTGAACGTGGTTGTGTATCCCGTCTGTTTCGAGAAAACGCTTGGGTTAAAGCTTTTGTATCGCAGGGGTGTTTGGACACACTGCGATACACAGGTCAGACGGGCCGGGTGGCCCTGTACACCAGGCTCGGCGCCTGCCCGGGTACATCATCCAGTTCATCGATGTGCTGCATGCCGATCTTTTCCAGCACCTTGATCGAGGCTGCATGCGCGGGACGCACCACGCCGTACACCTGTGGCTGGTCCAGCTCGACAAAGCCAAATTGCAACGCCGCCCTGGCAAGCTCCGTGGCAAAGCCCTTGCCCCAGGCACTGACCGCGAAGCGATAACCCAGGTTGATCCGCTGGACCTCGTTGTACTTGTACAACGTGATGCCACCAAAGCCGATCACACACGCCGGCGCTTCCCGGGTGGCGATGGCCCACTGGCCAAAGCCGTGTGTTTCCCAATGGTCCAGCCAGCGATCCATGACGTTTGCGGCCTGCTGGATATCCGTCAAAGGCCCGGCCGGGTTGTAGCGGTTAGTCTCGGGATCGCCATAGATGGCGAATACACTGGCCACATCGTCGACCGTTGGGGCCCTGAGTATCAGGCGCGGGGTGGTAATAGGGCGGGTATTCATGGATGGGCTCTGATCCTTGGAGCGAGAGAGAAGGTGTTCACCTATATTTATCCTGCTTTCGGCGCTCTAGCACGCTTGATTCAGTTGTTAGGGCTACTGGCAGGATGCCACAATGGCACTTTGTCGCAGCAGTATGATCAGGCGGACCAAATGAATGGCCTTGGGCGTGGGCAGGACCAGGATTGCTTCATCGAGGAGCAGGTACGAACGGATCGATTGCATCAGCTGTTTCGCCAGTCATTTTCGGCGGTGTTCGGGAGTTATATGGCGGCGGCCATGCTGTGCTGGCTGTGCTGGGAGCGTTTTGACCAGCGGGTAATGCTGGTGTGGCTGGTGGTACTGGCGGGGACTTCGCTGCTGCGGGTCTCGATGTTCATGGCCTGGTTTCGTTGCCCCAACAGCGAGCGCACCCCCGCACGCTGGGAGCGGCGCTACTGGCTCACGTTGATGCTGTCTGCCGGGGTCTGGGGCCTGGGCGCACTGGCGCTGATGCCCACCGACGACCGGCTGTCCCAGGCCCTGGTGATGCTGTTCACCGTGGGCATGTCGGTGAGCGCAGTCTCGTGTTATTCGGCCTATCGCTATATGACCCTGGTCTCCATGGGCCTGGTATTGCTGCCATGCACCCTGTGGCTGCTGTTTCAACCGTCCTCGATGCAAGTCGGCATGGCGCTGGCGGTGCTGGTGTTCTCCTCGTTTGTCGGCGGCGCCACGCGCAAGCTGTCGGACGCCCTGGAAAAGGCCTTTCGCCTGACCCGGCAAATGGAACGTGCCCACAACATCTCCACCCGCGCCGCACAAACCGATGAGCTCACCGGCCTGATGAACCGCCGGGCATTCTTCGAGCATGCGCAGTTGCTCTACGAACAGTGCCGGCATAACCAGCAGCCGTTGTGCGCGCTGATGATGGACATGGACCACTTCAAGGACATCAATGACACCTACGGCCACCAGGCCGGGGACCAGGTGTTGCGGCAGATCGGTGGGGTGATCAGCGCCTCGTTTCGCCAGGCCGACGTTTACGGACGGCTGGGAGGCGAGGAGTTTGCGGTGCTGTTGCCGGACACGTCGCTGGAGACCGGGCGGGACATCGCCGAGCAGTTGATCAAGGCGATTGCCGGGCTGGCCAGCGAGCCGGTCCATGGGCTCACCGCCAGCCTCGGCGTTGCCTGGGCCCGGGCGGTGGATCAAGACCTGCACGGCTTGATGAACACCGCCGACAAGGCCCTGTACCGCGCCAAGGCCCTTGGTCGCAATCAGGTGGCCGTGGCCGAATAGGGCTCAGCCCTTGGGCAGTGCCTTGGCCAGCACCTGGGAGACCTGGTCGGCCGAGTAGGGCTTGGGCAGGAAGGCCAGGCCTTCATAGCCGCCGTCAGCCAGTTCCTGGCTGTAGCCGGAGGTCAACACCACCGGCAGGGCGGGCCTGCGCCGCCGCAACTCCCTGGCCAGCGCCACGCCGGTGATGCCGGGCATCACCACGTCGGAAAACACCGCGTCGAACCCCATTGCATCCGCACCGGCCAGCTCCAGCGCCTGTTCGGCGTTGGTCGCCCAGGTGGTCCGGTAGCCCAGGTCCTGGAGGATCTGATTGGCAAAACGGCCCACTTCCAGGTTGTCTTCCACCACCAGGATATGGCGCTGGGCGCTTTCTGCCACCAGCCCGCAAGTCTGATGCGTGGGGTTTTCAAAGCCTTCTTCGGGCACCACTTGCGGCAGGTACAGGGTAAACACCGTACCCTGGCCGACCTTGCTGGCCACATCGACGTTGCCGCCCGATTGCTTGGCGAAGCCGAACACCTGTGACAGCCCGAGGCCCGTGCCCTTGCCGACTTCCTTGGTGGTGAAAAAGGGTTCGAAGATGCGCTCGAACGTCTCGACGGGTATCCCGCTGCCGGTGTCGGTGAGTGAGATCGCGATAAACGCCTGGCAGGAACCGGCGTCGCCGCGGATGCTCGGCAGCGGAAGATCGGGTTCCACTTTCAGGGTCAGGGTGCCCTGGCTGTTCATGGCATCCCGGGCGTTGAGGGCGACGTTGATCAGTGCGGTTTCAAATTGGCTGGAGTCGGCGCGGATGTAACACGGCTGCCCGGGCAGTTCGACCCGCACCTGGATCCGCGCGCCGGTCACCGTCTCGAGCATTTCGCCGATGTTGTTCACCCGCTGGCCGGCGTCGAACACTTCCGGGTTCAGCGGCTGGCGGCGGGCGAATGCAAGCAACTGGCTGGTCAATTTACTGGCCCGTTCCACCGTGTCGGTGACGGCGCCCATGTAGCGCTGGCGACGCTCCTCCGACAGGCCAGGCATACGCAGGAAGTCGACGGATGAGCGAATGATGGTCAGCAGGTTGTTGAAGTCATGGGCCACGCCGCCGGTCAACTGGCCGATGGCTTCGAGCTTCTGCGATTGGCGCAACGCGGCTTCGGTCTGGGTCAGCAGGGTGGTTCTTTCGTCGACACGTTGCTCAAGGCTTGCATTCAACTCCGCCAGGCGGCGGGACAGGACCACGGTGGCGGTGGTTTCGGTCACGGTGTCGAGCATGCCGACCACCTGGCCGTTCACGTCACGAATCGGGCTGTAGCAGAAGGTGAAATACGCCTGTTCCGGTGCGCCGCCGCGTTCAACCGTCAACGGGAAGTTTTCGATGAAGGTGGCTTCACCGGCGAAGGCGGCGTTGGCGATCGGGCTGATCTGGGGCCAGGCTTCCTGCCAGATTTCACTGAAAGGCCGCCCGAGTGCATTGGGTTTGTCGCCAAGAATCGGCACAAAGCCGTCGTTGTACAGCGTGGTCAGCGAAGGCCCCCAGACGATCGCTTGAGGGAAACTTGAGGCCAGGCACAGGGAAACGGTGGTCTTGAGAACGTCCGGCCATTGATCCAGTGGCCCCAATGGCGTCGTTGCCCAGTCGTGATGCCGAACCCGTTCGGCCATTTTGCCGCCGCCTTGCAGCCAGTTTGTCATTGGGTGAACGCCTTCTTTGTCGCGGTTTGCTGAAGCAGGGGTGCCAAGCTACAGACACCCCTGGATTCAGCCAGTTCAGCGGGATTATCGACTAGATGGCATTTTAATGTCTCCGCCGCATAATCACCCGTCAAACCGCGTTCAGACCACGGTGATCGCCACCTCGATATTGCCGCGGGTTGCCTTGGAATACGGGCAGGTCTGGTGGGCCAGATCGACCAACGCCTGGGCGGCGGAGTGTTCGATACCCGGCAGGCTGACCCGCAGGCGGGCTTGCAGAAAATAGCCATTCTCGGGGCTGTTCACCAGGTCCACTTCGGCACTCACTGCGGTGTCGGCCGGCAGGCGGAGTTGCAGGGTTTGCGCGGCCTTGCCCATTGCACCGATAAAGCAGGCGGACCAGCCGGCGCCAAACAATTGCTCGGGGTTGGTACCGGCGGCCTTGGAGCCGGGTGGGGACAGCTTGATGTCCAGTTGCAGGTCATCGCTGTGGGACGCGCCTTCACGCCCGCCAGTGGTGTGGGTTTTGCCGGTGTAGAGCACGGTGCTGTTCTGGGACATGACGGTTTCCTGGTAAGTGACCCGGGGTGGGCCGATGTGCACAGGAAACCGTGCTGGCGTATCCGCAATGTGTCATCGCCCGGGGCGCAGGGCCTCGCAGTGTGTCGTCTTGCTGCGAGGATACGTTGGGATACAAACCCTTATTGCTGCACGCCAAACAACCCCGTCCAGTAGATGCCCGCGTCGCTCTTCGGGTCCATGGCATAGGCGGCGCCCATTTCGCGAAATTGCGGGTTCATCAGGTTGGCGCAGTGCCCGGGGCTGGCGAGCCAGCCGTCGACCACCTTGCGTGGGGTGTCCATGCCGGCGGCGATGTTCTCGCCGATCTGCTGGCCGATGTAGCCCGCCAATTCAGCCCGGTCGCCCGGGGTGCGGCCATCGTGGTCCAGGTGATCGAAGAAGTTGCCGTTGGCCATGTTGCGGGCGTGGCCGGCGGCGGCGGTGGCCAGCGCTTCGTTCCAGCTCAAGGGCGTGGTGGCGGCAAACGCCTGGCCGCCACACTGGTGGGGTTGCTGGCGGGCGGCGTTGATCAGGTCGAGCACTTTCTTGCCTTCGGTCTGGGTCTCACCCAGGCCGCTGGTCAGCAGCGGGCGAGCCAGCACGATGCGCCAGTCCTGGCCGCTGTTGCTCACGCCGATATCGATGAACTGCGGGTCGAGCACCACCCGGCAAAAGCTTTCGCGCACGGCTTTCATGGCGGCTTCGGCGTTCTTGGGCCCGCTCAGGCTGATGGCCTGGACGTTGACCATCGGGTACGCCGCCCGCGCCAGCGCCTGCTGCAAATCGCCGACGCTGTTGACCGGCAACACCAGCCGCGTGTCGCTGGCCAGCGGTGGCAGTTCCTGGGAACCCTGGTTGCCGCAGCGCTGAACCTGGCTGCGGTATTGATTGATCGAGTCGACCAACAGGCTTTCTTCACCCGCCTGCGCCTGGGCGCTGAACACCAGACTGGCGGCCAGCGTCGTAAGACCCATCATCAATGACAGAACGCGCATGGACGTTTCCCTTGAGCTTGAAAGTGCCCATGATGCGCGATGAAGGGGCTTGCATGCACCCGTTGGTCCGAACTTTTTGCCTCAGTTCTTGAATGCCGAGTGTTTGCGGCCCTGATCGCACAGGGCGAACACCACCACCAGCAAGGCCGAGATCGCGAGGATTATCACAACGCCATCAGTGGAGTGGGTGGCCGACGCCGCCACCATCGACAACGCCCCTAATGGCGCCAGGCCACCTGCGATGGCGGTGCCGATTTCCCGTCCGGTACCAAAGCCTGAAGAGCGGGTTTGGGTCGGGAACTGCCGGCTCAGGAACGAGCCCTGGGGCGCAAACATCATCGGGGCGAGGATGCCGGTACCCACGCCGATGGCGATATAGATCATCAGGCTCTCGCCGGTATTGAGCAGCGCCAGGAACGGGTAGGCGAACAGCAGCGAGAACAGGCCGCCGAGCATCAGCACGGTCTTGCTGCTCCACTTGTCGCACAACCAGCCGAAGCACGGTACAGCGACGATGGCGATCAGGCTGGCGATGGTCACCGACAGCGAAGTGACGTGCACATCAACGCCCTTGAACTGGGTCAGGTACGCCAGGGAAAAGGTCTTGAAGATGTAGCTCAGGGCGTTGTAGCCAATCGCCACAAAGAACACCACCGCCAAACCCTTGAGGTCGTTTTTGAACAGCGCCTTGAGCGGCGAGGCCTTGGCCTTCGCGGTTTCCTTGCTCAGTTCCTTGAACTCCGGGGTTTCCGGAATGCTGTTGCGAACCCACAGGCCCACACCCACCAGCGCGATGCTGCAAATGAACGGAATCCGCCAGCCGCCGGCCAACAGGAATTCATTGCCGTTGATGGTCAGCAGGTACACGGTCAGGGACGACAGCAGCAAGCCCAGGTTCAGGCCCAATGCCGGCCATGCACCCTGGCTGCCGCGCTTGCCTTCCGAGGCGTGCTCGTAGGACGTGACCGCCGCGCCGGACAATTCGGCCCCGGCACCCAGGCCCTGGATGATGCGGATAAACACCAGCACGATCGGCGCCCAGATGCCGATGGAGGCGTAGCTGGGGATCAGGCCGATCAGCGTGGTGCACACGCCCATCATGCAGAAGGTCAGCACCAGCACTTGTTTACGCCCGAACTTGTCGCCCAGGTAGCCAAACAGAATGCCGCCGAACGGGCGGGCGATAAAACCGATGGCAAACGTGGAAAACGCCATCAGCGTGGCGGCTTTCGGGTCGCTGTTATCGAAGAAGATTTTCGAGAACACAATCGCCGCCATGGTGGCGTACAGGTAAAAGTCATACCACTCCAGCATCGAGCCGAAGATCGTCGCGGCCGCGACTTTGCGCAGGCGTTTCTTGGTTTGCGCGGGCGTTTCAACGTCCGGGGTGCGGGCTGTTGCCGTCATGCTGTAGTTCCTTCTGAGTCATTATATTTATTGTCAAAGTGAGGCGTGTCGCAGGGTGTCAGTGGGGCTTGAACATGCGGTCGGCGATCATCGCGCCGATGGGCATCGCGGAGGTGGCAGCGGGTGAGGGCGCATTGCACACGTGGAGCATTCGCGGGGTCTGGGCGAACAGGAAGTCGTGCACCAGGGTGCCGTCGCGCATCACCGCCTGGGCGCGGATGCCGGCCTCGAAGGGCAACAGGTCTTCGATGTTCAACGACGGGCAGTACTTGCGGCATTGCTCCAGGTAGCCGGACTTGAACAGCGAGTTCTTCATCTCGACGCTGCCGGAACCGAGGTTCTGCCAGATGGTTTTCCAGAAGCCCGGGAAGCTCGCGTACTGCGCCACGTCGCGCCAGTTGACCGAGAACTTGCGGTAGTTCTCGCGGCCCAGGCCGAGTACGGCATTCGGGCCGACCGTGACGCTGCCATCGATCATGCGAGTCAGGTGCACACCCAGGAACGGCAGATCCGGGTCGGGAATCGGGTAGATCAGGTGGTTGACGATGTTGTTTTTCGATGCCGGCAGGCGGAAGTATTCGCCACGGAACGGGATGATCTGGTGGTCGATCTTGACCCCGGCCATCACCGCCAGGCGGTCCGATTGCAAGCCGCCGCACACCACCAGGTGCCTGGCCTGCCAGCTTTCGCCACGGGTACTGACGGTGACTTTGTCGGTGTCCTCGACGATGGCGGTCACGGTGCGTTCCAGGCAGATTTCACCGCCGGCGCGGCGGATCACCCGGGCCATGGTTTCGCAGACTTCGCGGTAATCGACGATGCCGGTGGCGTCCAGGAACAGCCCGCCCAGGCCGACGATATTCGGTTCGCGCTGGCGCAACTGGTCGGCGTCCAGGCGTTCGACCTTCATCCCGTTGAGCTGCGAGCGGGCGTAGAGCGCCTCCATCCGCTGCACTTCCAGCGGGCTCGAGGCCACCAGCAACTTGCCGCACACCTCGAACTTGATCCCGTGCTCGGTGCAGAACTGCTTGGTGGCTTCGGCGCCGCGCTTGCACAGGTCGGCCTTGAGGCTGCCCGGCGCGTAGTAGATGCCCGCATGGATCACGCCGCTGTTGTGGCCGGTCTGGTGCTTGGCCAGCAGGCTTTCCTTTTCCAGGATTACCACGGATGCGTCGGGCTGGCGCTTGAGCAGCTCCATCGCGGTGGCCAGGCCGACGATGCCGCCGCCGATGATGCAAAAGTCATAGATCATTGTTTTAGGTACCTACGCATTTCAGTCTGCTTATCAGGTTGTCAGACTAATGGTTTTGTTAAAAAAACGGCGCGCCGGCGGCACGCTTTAAAAGGGTTTGGATCAGTCAGTTGATGGCGGGCAATTCCAGGTGCAGGCGCCGTGCTGCCGCGCGCAAGTGGGCCTCGGCACAGGCTGCGGCGCCTTGGGCGTCACCGTCGGCGATGGCCTGGTAGAGCGCGGTGTGTTCCTGGGTGGCGTCAGCCGAGCCACTGACAAAGCGCGTGGCGGAGTTTTCCCAGGCGGTCTTGCGGGCACTGGCCAGTTGGCTTCGCAGGAAGTCGTGGAAGGCCACGAAATAATCGTTCTTGCTGGCTTCGGCGATGGCGCGGTGGAATTCCACATCGGCCAGGGCAGCGGCTTCGAAGTCGGCACGCTTGTCGTGCATTTCCTGCAGGGCGGTTTTCATGCGCTGCAGGTCAGCGGCATCGCGGCGCCGGGCGGCAATCGAGGCCGCTTGGGTTTCGATCCACAGGCGCACTTCGAACATTTGCGCCAGATCCGGGCGGCGGCCGTTTTTTTCCGGGAAACGGAACACGGTGCCGGCAGGAGTCTGGGAGATAAATGAGCCCAGGCCGCGCCGGGCGGTGAGTACGCCGTCGGCCTTGAGCTGGGCAATCGCTTCGCGCACCACCGAACGGCTGACGTTGAGCTGTTCAGCCAGTTGCTGTTCGGTGGGCAGGCGCGCTTCGGGCGCCAGTTGGCCGGAATCGATTTCTGCACGAATGGCGCTGACAACGCGCATAACGAGCGAATCAGGGCGCTGGAGCTCAAGCATGGGAAAACCTTGGTAATCAGGTTGTCAGACAATAGTCGTTACGATTTTACCTTGTCAAGATTCGTGTGGCGTCGAACCGGGTGCGCAGTGCCAGGAAAAGGCCTACGCCAATCAGTGCCAATGCCACGCCGAACGTGGCCTGCATCCCACTTCCCACGCTACCTGGCGTGGCGGTGGCGAGGTCACCTGAGGCATGCGCAAACACCGCGCCCAAGGCCGAAGCGCCGGCGATCAACCCCAGGTTGCGTGACAGGTTGAGCAGGCCAGCGACAACGCCACGACGGTCCGCCAGTACGTTGCTCATCACGGCGGTGTTGTTGGCCGCCTGAAACTGCGCGTAGCCGAGGGTGAGGATGATCAGCGGGGCGATGTAGCCGGCAACACCGAGGTTCAGCGGCATCAGTGATAACAACAGGCAGCCGGCCAGCATCGCCAGCAGCCCCGCAACGGTCATCGGGCCGCTGCCGAAACGGTCGGTCAGGCGGCCGGCGGGTACGCCCATCAGCGCCGAGACACAGGGCCCGACGGCCATCGTCAGGCCCATCCACGCAGGGTCAAGGCCGGCGCCGTGGGTCAGGTAGAAGGGGCCGACCACCAACGTCGCCATCATCACCGCCGACACCAGCGCACTCATGGCCAGGCCGGCGCTGAGGGTTGAATCCCATAGCGTCGACAGGAAATTGAAGCGCGATTGCGTGGACGGTGGTTCGCGACGCTCGACCCGCAGATATCGCCGGGCGAGGGTAAAGGTCAGCAGGCCCAGCGGCACGGTGATAAAAAACAGTGCGCGCCAGCCAAACCCGGCGATCAACACTCCGCCGATGCTGGGCCCCAGCGCGGTGCCCATGGCCGACATCGTGCCCAGCAAGCCCATGGCGCGGCCGGTGCGTTCCTTGGCGACGGTCTCGCCCACCAGCGCCATGGTCATCGCCATCATGATCGCCGCACCCAGGCCTTGCAGGGCGCGGGCCGCGATCAAAAGGCCGAGGGATGGGGCCATGCCACACAGGGCGGAGGCAACGGTGAACAGCAACAAACCCGCCAATAGCAGGCGGCTGCGGCCCATCAGGTCGCCCAGTCGCCCGACGCTGACGATCACGGCGGTGATCGCCAACAAATACGCGAGCACCACCCACTGCGCCGCTTGAAAGGAAGCATCAAACGCCAGTACCAGACTTGGCAGGCCGACATTGGCGATGCTGGTGCCCAAAGACGCCAGCAGCATGGACAGTGACAGGGCGGCGAGGGCGCCACGGGGTGCAGGTGAGTTCATCAAGAGGCTCCTGGATTTGACCGCTGTCAGAAATCTACGCCGTCACCTAACATGGCGGAAGGCGCAGCAGTTGCACTGTATACGTGCGCCAAACGCCATGTGAGGTTTGCCGTGTCGACACCTGATTTCAATTTGCTGGTCACCCTGGATGTGTTGCTCGCGGAAGGCAGCGTTGCCCGCGCCGCCCAACGGTTGCGCCTGAGCCCGTCGGCGATGAGCCGGGCGCTGGCGCGATTGCGCGAAACGACGGGCGATCCGTTATTGGTCCGCGCCGGCCGAGGCCTGGTGCCAACCCCACGGGCGCTGGAGCTGCGCGAGCAGGTCAGCCAGTTGGTGCAGGACGCTGAAGCGGTGTTGCGCCCGGCTGCGAAGCTCGACCTGAGCCAACTGGTGCGAACCTTCACCTTGCGTACCAGCGATGGCTTTGTTGAGAACTTCGGCCCGGCGCTGCTGGCGCGCATCGCCCAGGAAGCCCCCGGCGTGCGACTGCGTTTCGTGCATAAACCGGACAAGGCCAGCACACCGTTGCGCGATGGCAGCGTCGACCTGGAAACCGGCGTGGTCGACAGCAGCGCCAGCCCCGAGGTGCTGACTCAGGCGCTATTCCGCGACCGATTTATCGGCGTGGTGCGCAAGGGGCATCCGCTGAGTGAGGGCGAAGTAACGCCGCAGCGGTTTGCCGCAGGCCAGCACATCTACGTGTCCCGACGCGGCCATGATCAGGGCCAGATTCAACAGGCTCTCGAAGCGCAGGGGCTGACACGGGACGTGGTGACCATCGTGGCCGGGTTCTCCACCGCCCTGGCGCTGGCCCGTAGCACCGACCTGATCGCCAGCGTGCCGGAGCGGCACACCGCCAACCTGCACAGTGATCTTTATCGTTTTGCGCTGCCATTTGCGTTCCCGGACTTCACCGTCTCGATGCTCTGGCACCCACGACTGGACGCCGACCTGGCCCATCGCTGGCTGCGCGGTTGCCTGCGGGAGGTATGTACGCAATGAATGGCCGAACCTTTGTGGTGAGGGAGCTTGCTGTGGCGAGGAAGCTTGCTGTGGCGAGGGAGCTTGCTGTGGTGAGGAAGCTTGCTGTGGCGAGGGAGCTTGCTCCCGCTGGGCTGCGCAGCAGCCCCATCAAGCGCACCGCGTTTCTTCAGCCATACTCCCGTTGTAGGTTTGAGGGCCGCTTCGCAGCCCAGCGGGAGCAAGCTCCCTCGCCACAGCAAGCTCTCTTGCCACAGCAGGCTCCCTTGCCACAACAGGCTCCCTTGCCACAGCAAGCCCCTCCCTATCCACAATATGAATGAGGCAAATGGCTTTGGGTCCAAAGCAGCCCTTCAGCAGGTACAATCCGCCCAGACTTGACACGAAACACCAGGAATTCGAATGTTCAGCCTTACCCGTTACGAAACTCCATGCCCCGAGCCGATCAATGCGCAGATCCTGCAGATGGTGGTCGACTACCTGACTGACATCAGCATGGTCGCCATCCCGCCGAGCAACCTGCTGTACAACGTCTACCAGTACGCCATTGGCTACGAGGTGCACCTGTACCTGGAAGCGCTGGGCGGGTCCAAGGGCATCGCGGTTGAACTGATCGTCGCGCTGGATGAGCAGGATCAGGTGATCGGCTTCCTGCTGTACCTGCCAGTGAAGGATGATCCCGAGGCGTGCGGCGTGGCCTACATGGCGGTGCACGCCAGCCATCGGCGCAAAGGCGTGGCACGGGCAATGATGCAGGACATGCTGGCCCGCTACCCCCATGCCGAACTGACCTGCGCGGTGGAGAAGGTGCCGGCGTTCGAGTCCATGGGCTTTCAACTGCGCGGCGTACGTGGCACCCAGGTGTTGATGAACACCCGCGACTACAGCACCGACGGCTTGATGGGTTTGCTGGACGTGGCGTCGATCTACAGCTCGCTGGAGGTGCGGCAGATCCACACCTACCTGCTGCAAAAGCACGGCAAGCGGGCGATGATCGATGCAGAGAAACAGCGTGATCGTCACTTCGACCAGATGACCCACAAAGCGCGGATGTTTGTGCACGCCAGGTTGGGATGACGCAGGACAATGTGGCGAGCTTTAGCGAGCCTGCAATGGCGGCCGTTTAATCGCGCCCGCGATTGACCATCGCCTTGATGCTCGCAAACAGCTCCTCCTGCGCCTCCAGCGGGCTGATTTCCCCGCTGGCGGCGGCGTGGGAAAGAGCATCTGCCGCGCCCAGCATCCCCCTCAAACCCGCTTGGCCTATCACACCGTCGACGGCAAACGGGGCGAGAGCATCGCTGCATTTGCCGAGGAAAATCACGTCGTACTCGCGCTTGATGGTTTCCAGCTCCGGGCTGCCGGCCAGCGCCGCAATCACCCCCGGAATCTCGCGCCCCTGCAACAGCACACAGTCGACATAACACGAGGCAATCACCCAGGCACGGTCGTCCAGGGTGGGCTCGCTGGCCTCGATGGCGGCGGCAAACACCTGGTTCTGCCGCGCGTCGAAATCTTCATACAGCGCGGCCAGCAGCCCCGCGCGATCGCCGAAATGGTCATACACCACCGGCTTGGTCACGCCTGCCAACTCGGCCAGATGCCCCAATGTCAGGGCGTCGGTGCCTTCTTCACGCACCAGTTGCCAGGCCACGTCGAGCAATTGGCGTAACCGGTCATCCCGGGACAGGCGGCGGCGAGGGGCAGGGGATTGATCGCTTGACATGCTTATATACCAAAAGTAACTTACCAACGGTAACTTAGCTCAAGCCTACTCAATTTGCCTTCCCGTCGCTACCCCCGAAGGAGTTTCTGCCATGCACGCCCTCATCGTTGTTGCCCACCACGACCCGCAATCCCTGACCCACAGCCTGGCCAAGCAGGCCGCCGCCGGCATCACGGCCGCCGGCCACACCTTCGAAATCGCCGACCTCGCTGCCGAAGGCTTCGACCCGCGCTACAGCGCCGCCGACCACAAAGTGCATCGCACCCGCGCCACACCACCGGCCGACGTGCTGGCCGAACAGGCCCGGCTCGACCGCGCCGATGCCTTGGTGCTGGTGTTCCCGATCTTCTGGTGGTCAATGCCGGCCTTGCTCAAGGGCTGGATTGACCGGGTGTTCGTCAACGGTTGGGCAATCGACTACAGCCTGGAAACCAAGGTGGTGAAAAAACTTGGCCATCTGCAGGTGCATTTGCTGGGCGTCGGCGGGGCCGATGAAGGCGTGTTTGAACGCCACGGCTACGCCAACGCGATGCGCACGCAAATCGACCACGGGATCTTCGATTACTGCGGCGCGAAGGTACTCACCTCCGAGCTGCTGCTGGACTCGGAGAGCGGCGCGGCCGAACAGCATCTGGAGACGGTGGCGAAGCTGGGGCGGCAATTGTTTGTCGCTGCCCTGGAACCCAGCGAAACCGCCTAAACAATCTGCGGGTCGAGGCTGCTCTGTATCAGCGCTGCCAACTGCGCCACTGCCGCGTTTGGTGCCGGGTGGCTGCAATGCAATTCATAGCCCAGGGACGGCACCGGCGGCAGTCCGTCGAGTACCCGCAGGTGCGCCGGCAAACCGATGCGGGTGCGCAAGGTCACGCCCAACCCGGCGTCGACGGCCGCCCAGATCCCGCCGACGCTGGGGCTGGTCAAAGCAATGCGCCAGGCAATCCCGGCGCGGTCCAGGGCTTCGGTGGCAGCGCTGCGCAATACGCAGGGCGCCTCGAACATCACCAGTGGCAGCGGCGCGTCCTCGGCGCGTGGCAATAGCGGCTTGTCCCGGGGGCCAATCCAGTGCATCGGGGTTTGCCCCAGGCGCGTGCAGCTGGACGAGTTGTGGCCGGTTTCCCAGGTCAGCGCCAGGTCCAGGCGGGTGTTGTCCATCAGGCCCAGCAACTCTGCGTTGCGGCCAATCCGCACTTCGAGGCTGATCAGCGGGTACAGCCTGGCGAAGCGGCGCAGGATGTCACTGAGCACATGCTCGCCAAAATCTTCCTGCAAACCGAGGCGCAAGGTGCCTGCGGTTTGGGTTTCGTGGAGGCTGCCGAAGATGCTGTCGTTGAGGTCCAGCAGTCGCCGGGCATGACTGAGCAGCGCCTCGCCCACCGGGGTCAGCGCGAGGCCGCGCCCGGATTTACCCAGTACCGGCGTGCCGACCTGTTCTTCGAGTTTCTTTAATTGTGCGCTGACAGCCGAGGTTGAACGGCCCAGTCGGTCGGCGGCCTTGGCGAAGCTGTTCAGCTCCACGCCGGTGACGAAGGTGCGCAGTACATCAAGGTCGAAGGTGGGACGGCGCATTTTATATTCCATAAAAACAGGATGGTTGGTGCTGTTTAATCTGATATTCGGAATGATCCTGGCTTGCTAGTTTTTGCCCGTCAACTGAATTGTCGGAGCGAGAGTCCATGAGCAGCAAATTTACCGAACTGACCCGCGACGTATTGTTCGCCGATATCTGGGAGCGCGATGGCCTGTCCCCCAGGGAGCGCAGCCTGATCACCGTGGCGGCGTTGGTGGCGATGTATCGCCCTGAGCAATTGCCGTTTCATTTGCAGCGGGCGAGGGATAACGGCGTGCGCGCCGATGAGCTGAGCGAAGTCATCACCCACCTGGCGTTCTATTCCGGCTGGCCGACAGCGGCGTCGGCGCTGAACCTGTTGGCCGCCATCAATCCTGCGGAGTAACCACCATGCCTTACGCCCGAATCTCCCTGCATCGCGGGAAATCCCCTGAATATCTGCAAGCGCTTTCCCAGGGACTGCATGATGCCCTGGTTGAAAGCTTTAAGATTCCTGTCGCGGATCGCTTTCATGTGATCCACCAGCACGAAGTGGGCGAGATGATCATCGACCCCAACTACCAGGGCGGCCCGCGCAGCCATGACTATGTCCTGATCGCGATCACCGGCGGCAAACCCCGGGATACCGAGACCAAGCGCGATTTCTACCGGGTGCTGGTGGAGCGGTTGGAGGCGGGCATCGGGCTTAGCCCGGAAGATGTGATGGTGGTGATTACCACGACGGCGGCAGATGAGTGGTCGTTTGCCGGTGGCAGGGGGAACTGACTCAGCCTTCGCGAAACAAGTCATGGGCATCCAGCAACCGGTACGCAATCTCCGGCTGCTTCTCCATGCCCTTGCGAATCGCCGCCGGAATCGACTGCCGGGTCTTGCGACACAGGCCCGGCAACTCATCGATAACGATCTGGATCCCGCGCATGCTTTTGACTTCCGTATGACCGGGGGCGATGTGCACGCGGATGCCCAGTTGCTGGTACATCAGGTGCTGCATGCGTTCAAGGTCGGGCAGGCTTTGCAGGTTTTCGAGGCGTTCGAGCAGGCGTTTTTCTTCCTGGCGCGTCAGGTGCAGGATGCGTGCATCGGCGCCGGGAAGTTCGAGCAGTTGTTCGCGATTGCAGTCGCAGGCACCGGGTGGGCAGGGTTGGCGAATCGTCATGAAGTCTCCCTCCCGTTACCGGCGCCGACGGCTTACCAGGTCAACTGGACGCCAAGGCTTTCCAGCTCTTTCCAGTACTCAGGATAGGTCTTGCCGACGCAGTCCGGGTCCTGAATCCTGATCCCTGAAACCTTCAGGCCCGCCAAGGCAAAGCACATCGCGATGCGGTGATCGGCGTGGGTGTCGATCAGCGCGTTGCACGTGGTGCCCGCCAGGGCCGGATCGCTGGCCACCAGCAAATCATCACCTTCAATGGTCGCCAAACCCGCACGGATTTCATTCAGGCCGTCATGCAGTGCCTGCACCCGGTCACACTCCTTGACCCGCAGGTTGGCCAGCTCGGTGAAGCGTACCGGTGTGTGGTTGAACGCGGCCAAGACGGCGAGGGTCGGAATCGCATCCTGCATCTGCGAACCGATGACCACCGGTTGCATGTGCGGGAATTGCGCGATCACTGCCTGAGCCTTGGCGTCGGGCTGGGTGAAATCCTGCGGGGCGACACCGAGGTCGATGCGGCCATCGGTCAGCACTTCGGCCGCCCACAAGTAAGTGGCGGCGGACGCGTCAGGCTCGATCAGGTAGTCGTGGGCGGTGTAGCCGGTGGGGGCCACGCGCCAGGTGCTTTCATCGACGATGTCCACCTGTGCACCGAAGGCGCGCATGCAGTCCAGGGTCAGGTCGACGTAACCACGGGCGCCGATGTCCTTGCCGGTCAGGGCCACTTCAATCGGCGCTTCGCCGCACGCCGCCAGCATCAACAGCGCCGACACGTACTGGCTCGACAGGCCGCCGTCGATCTCGAAACGCTTGGCCTGCACGCGGCCGGTGCCGTGTACCGTTACCGGCGGGCAGCCGGTTGGGCTGTCGACCTTGATGCCGTTTTGACCGAGGGTCGCGAGCAAAGGGCCAATCGGGCGTTTTTGCATGTAGGCGTCGCCGTCCAGCACCACCGTGCCTTGAACGGTGGCCACGGCGGCGGTGAGGAAGCGCATCGCCGTACCGGCGTTGCCGAGAAACAGCGGCTGCGCCGGCAATTGCAGCTTGCCAACGCCTGTGACGACGAACGTGGTGTCGTCCGGTTCATCAATCACCACGCCCATCTGCCGCAGGGCCACCGACATGTGGCGGGTGTCATCGCTCTTCAACGCGCCGCTCAAACGGCTGGTGCCCTTAGCCAGGGCCGCCAGCAGCAGGGCACGGTTGGTAATGGATTTGGAGCCGGGGGGCGCTACCTTGCCGTTCAATGGAAAGTTGGGCGGTGTAACGGTCACGGTTTTCTGCGAACTCAAGGTACAAGGCTCCTGCTTCAAGGCGGGTGGCGTTTGGCGGACACGAATAATCGGCCAAACACGCTACCGTTGTCGAGCGGGGATCGTTGAAAGTCGCGGGGGATGGCGCCATGCGGCCATTCCCTGCCTTGCGATCAATAACCACCGCTGGTCGACATTTCTCCCATTAATGTCGATTGAGCGCCTGATTGATCGACTACAAGCACAACAACCCGTCGAATCAGGAGAGTGATCATGTCGTACGTAGATGGCTGTGTGATAGCAGTACCCACCGCAAACCGCGAACAATTCATCCAGCACGCCAAGGCTGCCGCCGTGGTGTTCAAGGAACATGGTGCGCTGAGTATCGTTGAGTGCTGGGGCGATGATGTGCCCCAAGGGCAGGTGACGTCGTTTCCCATGGCGGTAAAGCTCAAGGACGACGAAACCGTGGTGTTTTCCTGGATCGTGTGGCCCTCCCGCCAGGTGCGCGATGCCGGGATGAGTAAGGTGATGGAAGATCCGCGCCTGAAGGCGGACGCCAATCCGATGCCGTTTGACGGGCAGCGGATGATCTATGGCGGGTTCGAGATGATCCTCAACACGTGAGGACAAGTGTTCATGGATAGCAGCTGTAGTCCGATCGCCTGTTGCAGGGTAGGACGGACGACAGGTCCGGTGCAGGACTGCTGCGAAAACTCCGCAAAACAAGCACATGGCGCGATTTGTCTGACAGAACCGTCGGGTAGACAACCCGGCGGGGTGGGCTAAGTTCAAGGCGCTTTCCATGACGGGAAGCCTTCAATCAAGGAGTGACTGAAATGAACAAACCCCAGACTCAACTCAGGCATGGTCGCGTCGTGACCCCGGCCAGTCGTGGTTCGGTGGCGGTAGAACGCGGCCTGCTGGAGAACTGGCAAGTCAACGAAATGGAAGGCGGCAAGAACTTCCCGGCCCTCAGCGCCGGACCGTTTCCGGCGCCTTATGAAACCGACGATCAAAGCGTCACGCCACCCGCAGACGGGCACATCCTCAGCGGCGGCAAGACAGATGCCCGGGACTGCGTGAACTTCACCGACGAAGAAATGGGTAAAAAGCTCAACACCCCGTTTAACTGGCCGTTGCTGAATGTTGAAGCCGGCCAGGTGTTCAAGGTGCAGTGGGACTACACCGCCGCGCACGTGACCCGTGGCTATCGCTGGCTGATTACCCGGGACGGCTGGGACCCCAAGCAGCGCATCAGCCGGGCTCAACTGGAGGCCAAGCCGTTCTACGAGGACTTCTACACCCAGGTGCCGTATTACCAGCACTCGGCTGAACTGAAGGCCAAGGTCGAACATCAAGTGACGTTGCCCAAGGGCAAGAAGGGCCGGCATGTGCTGGTGTTGATGTGGATCGTGGCCAACACCGGCAATGCGTTTTATCAGGCGTTTGATGTCGACTTTAAATAGTCGCAACTGAACCTGGAGGAACAACATAAATGTGGCGAGGGAGCTTGCTGTGGCGAGGGAGCTTGCTCCCGCTGGGCTGCGTAGCAGCCCTAAAAAACCATGGGCGCTTCGCACCCAGCGGGAGCAAGCTCCCTCGCCACAGGTGTTGCGTTCAGCACAAGCTCAATCAGCGCTGGGCCAACCAGTAATCGTGCAACACACGGGCCGCCGGTTCGATCGCTGCAACCCGTTGCTGATGGGCATTTACATCCAGGTCTGCTGGCAGTTCAAAGTTGTCCTGCTCGGCACACCAGGAAATTTTCTCAAACTGCCCGGCCTGTTCGGCAGGCAGTTCTGGCCAGTTGCCGATCGCGGCGCCACGGATATAACCAAAGCACCATTCTTCCGCCAGGGTCAGTGGCTGGCCCTGGTGCTCGGTTTCTTCGAAACGCGCCTTGAATCCTTCAGCATCAGTCGCCAACTGTGTGGCGATAGCGTTCATGTGCCGCACGCTCAGTTCAAGAAACCGCTTGGCTTCTTCCGGGTTTTCCCAATCCGGGTTCTGCCCACCAAAAATGCCGGGGAACCACTCGGCCACGTCCACCTGCACAGGGCTTGAGACCAGGGCGGTGAAGTAGCCGTCGAGCTCGGCCAGGTTCAGCACCGAATGGTCGTCGCCGTACTTGAGCAGGGTTTCGTCGATGAACTCGAAATCGGCAGGGGCGAGGGGGTGGTCGTGCATGGAGATGTCCTTTGTGCGTAGAGCGCCGCTGATAGGGGCGGCTTAAAGCGCGGAGGATGGCGCGTGCCGGGTTTTTAATCCAGCCTCTTCAGCGCTTTTCCCACAACACGCACAGCTTGCTCATGCACATCGAACCCGCCACGGCGAGAATGATCGGCACCAGGAAGTCGTGGTCGATGCGGGTAAATTCCGCCACCAGCACGATCGCCGTCAACGGCATGCTCATGCTCGACGCCAGGAACGCCGCCGCGCCAATGATCGCGAAGGCCCCCAGGGGCACGCCGGGCCACAGCAGGCTCCAGGCGCCGCCGAGGATGATCGCCAGCAAAGCGCCGTTGGCCAGCGCCGGGGTCAACAGGCCGCCTTCGGCACCGGCGCGCAGGCTGCTGGCGGTGATCAGCACCTTGACCACCAGCAGCACGGCGGCGAGGGCGATGGTCAGTTCATTGTCGAAACCCAGCTGCGCCGGGCCTTTGCCGTTGCCGAGAATCTGCGGCAGGAAAATCGCCAGGCCACCGATGATGCTGAAGTTGATCAACGACAGTACCGGCAACCGCCAGCCTCGGGCGGCGTTGTTGCGGGCCGCGCCGGTCAGCCGAGTGAAACCGTAGGCAGCCAGGCCAAACACCGGGCCGCAGGCCAGCGCCCAGGCGATCAAGCCGGGGCTGAGCACAAAGTGCGGCACCACGTATTGTGACTCTGCGCCCAAACCAATCCAGGCCACCGACGCACCGATGGCCGAGGTGGTCAACGCAATCACCGCCGCCGGCCAACTGAACACACCCACCAACACTTCGAGCACAAACACCGCGCCCCCCAGCGGCACGTTGTACACCGCCGCCAAGCCGGCGCCCGCGCCGCAGGCGACGATCAGCCGGTGCATGTCCGGCGCCAGGCGTGCCCGCTGTGATAACCAGGTGGCCGCCAGCGCGCCGACTTCCCTTGGCGCCACTTCACGGCCCAGGGGGGAGCCGAGGGCAACGGTGATGATTTGCAGCACGGCGTGGGCGAGGGTGGTCTTGGGCGGCATGATCGGCGCCTGGGCCGAGACCGCTTGCTTGATGCTCACCAACGGCCGGCCATAGCGGTAGATCAACCACCAGCCCACGCCCGCCACCAGGCCGCAGGTGATCAGCACCAGCACCCGGCGTTCAGGCGCGGCGGCAGTGACGCCGAGCAAAAAGGTTTCGTGGCTGATCAGGCTGTCGAGGCTGTAGCCGTACGCCAGGTGCTGGATGCCGTGCAGCAGCAACGCCAGGAGCATGCCGCCGATGCCGGCGCCGATTCCGGTGAAGATGACCACCAGGGCGAGAATCAGCAAAGAGCGGGGCTTGGAAGGCATAAAGGGTCCACAGGGCCGGATTTTCGAGGCTGATTCTATAGCGTGCAGGTGCTGCTACCGCGCTGACATGTAATGCAATGGCGCGAATTGGCCTTCCACAACATTGCATTACGTTCAGATTACTTTAACGGCCCGGCCGATTGCCTGAATCGGACCTGTCGGCTTGCCGGTTTTCGATCCGCCGGGGTTTTCCAGGGTCAGCTCAAACAGTTGGTTGGGCGCCAGTGGCGGCAGTTTGTCCAGGGGCACCGACAGCGACTGCCCGGGGTTGACCAACCCCAGCGACACCGGGCCTTGCCAGTCTTCGCCCTTGGTCCAGAACTGCAGGGTCTTGTCTGCCGGTACTTCCATGATGCCCAGGGGGATCAGCTGGATTTCCTGGGTATTACTCGCCTGGATCACCCAACCCGGTGCCTGGCTTTGCGGCGCTACCAGCACCACTACATAAGCGGTCGGGTTGATGGTTGCTGTCTGGGTCAGCAGCAATGTTGCCAATACAAGACTCGCCGCGAGGCCCGCACCGGCCAGTCCGCGCCACAAAGACAGCCGGTTCCACCATGAGACCGGTGAGTCTTGAGGGACGGAATGCCCCAGGCTGCGCTCGATACGTCGCCACAAATTAACCGATGGCGTGACGGGGTCGGCCTGCTCGGTCAATGGCAACAGGCGCTGCTCCCAGCCGTCCACCGCTGCACGCAACTCGGCGTCGATAGCCAGGCGTTGTTCCACCTCGGCACGCTGCGCGGCGGGCAAGGTGCCCAGCACGTATTCGCTGGCCAGTTCGTCGATGCTGTTCATGCCATGCACTCACGCAATGCCGCGAGGCTGCGTTTGATCCACGCTTTCACGGTGCCCAGCGGGGTGCCGAGTTTGTGCGCGATTTCGCTGTGGGAATAACCGTCTACATACGCATGCAGGATGCAGTTGCGGCGGGCCGGGTCGAGTTGTTCGAGGCAGCTGTAGATGCGTCCCGAGCGCGCCTGATACTCGAACGTGTCGGTGTGCTCCGGGGTTTCATGTTCTTCGTCGAGGGGCACTTCGCGTCCCATGCTGCGCACCGCATTCAGGGCCAGGTGCCTGGTCACGCTATAGACCCAACCGCGGGCCGAGCCTTTGTGCGGGTCAAAACTGGCGGCGCCTTTCCAGATCTTGATAAAAGCGTCATGCACGATGTCTTCGGCCAGGGCCTTGTCGCGCACGATGCGCAACGCAACCCCCAGCAGCCGGCTGCTTTCCTGTTGATACAGGCGGCGCAGGGCCGGTTGGTCGCCCCGGGCGCAGGCCAGCAGGCAGGCTTCATACTCAAAATCGGCTTCAGGCAAGGACAGGGTTTCCCGGTGGATGCCCCGGTAGTGAACCCGGGGCGCTTTCGCAGCAGCGTAGACGACTTTACTTAATTGGCCGCCCAGAAGATGTAGTCGGCCTGGTACTTCACCACTTCCTGCTTGCCCTTGTTGGCCGCCGTGCATTCGGTGCTCGGTGCCACGCCACCCTTGAGGGCGACCCGTTGAATGTAGGCAACGCCACTCATCGCGCCCTTGCCTTCGGCGGGGTTGGCCTTGACCAGTTGATAGGGCAGGTTGCCGGGGCTGGACGGCGCTACGGCCAGTTGGGTGCCGGTGACTTTCGAGCCATCCTTGGCCTGCCAGGTGGCGGGCGGGCCGAAGTAGCTGCCGACTTGCTGGCCGCTGCGGTCATTGAGCACGGCCTTGGGGCCGACGAAAAACCATTCGGTCTGGCCAGCAGCATTGGCCTTGTCACGGCATTCATAGGTGATTTCGCCGACGCCGGTGGTTTCCATTGCCACCTTGTGACCGTCCGGCACCTTGATGCTGTCGGGTAAACCGGTCTGGGCAAAGGCGGTGGGTGCAGCAGCGAACAGGCAGGTCACGCAGAACAGGGCTTTGGCGTTCATAGGTGTCTCTCCATAAGGGCAGCAAGGCGCTGCTACCGGTACTACCCACGACACGCGCAAACGGATGCAGCGATTAGAAAATAATTCGGCAAGGGCGCACACTGTGGCCCCCGCACTACCAGAGGAGAGATTGGCGATGACCGGTGTTCACAAGGCTGCTCAACAGGGATTCTCTACCCAGGCCGTCACCTACGCCCAAGGCCGACCGGATTACCCACGCCAACTCACGGGCTGGTTGACCGACGCCCTGCAGATCAACTCGCACTCCACCGTTATCGACCTGGGTGCCGGTACTGGCAAGTTCACCCGTTTGCTCAGCACCGTGGCGCCGACCTTGATTGCGGTCGAGCCGGTAGAGGCCATGGGCGCGCAGTTGAAGAAACAGCTGCCGGACGTGCGCCTGCTGTCAGGCACCGCCGAGGCCATTCCCCTTGAAGCGGCCACCGCCGATGCGCTGGTGTGCGCCCAGGCGTTCCACTGGTTCTCCACGGAAGCGGCCCTGGCTGAAATCCACCGGGTGCTGAAGCCGGAAGGCCGGCTGGGTTTGATCTGGAACGTGCGGGACGAATCCGTGGACTGGGTCGCGGCGATCACCGAGATCATTACGCCCTACGAGGGCGACACCCCGCGCTTCCACACGGGGCGCTGGCGGGAAGCGTTCACCGGGGAGTATTTTTCCGCGCCCGAAATGACCTGCTTCCCCTACAGCCACGTCGGCAGCCCCCAGGAAGTGATCATGGATCGCTTCCTTTCGGTGAGCTTTATCGCCGCATTGCCGCCGGCGGAAAAGGCGCTTGTCACTGAGCAGCTGCAGTCGCTGATCAACACGCATCCGGCCTTGCGCGGCCGTGAGACGGTGGCATTCCCCTACCAGACCCAGGCCTATCGCAGCCAGCGCCTGACGAAAAAGGCATAAAGTCAGATCGTATTGATATAAGTCGTTATAAGAAAAATCGCTATGCTGCGGCCAGAATTTTATAAGGCCGCAGGTAGTGGTAATGGATGTAGGTAATTTTGGTTTCTCGATTGCTGGCCTGATTGTTGGATTTATCGTGGGAATGACCGGTGTCGGTGGTGGCTCGTTGATGACACCGATCCTCTTGTGGTTCGGCATCAACCCGGCCACCGCCGTGGGCACCGACCTGTTGTATGCCGCCATCACCAAGTCCGGTGGGGTGCTGGTTCACAGCAAGAATCGCAACATCGACTGGACCATCACCGGCTGGTTGACCCTGGGCAGTGTGCCTGCGGTGCTGCTGACCTTGTGGTTCCTCAAGAGCCTGGACACCGATCCCGCCGCCTTGAACGCGGTGATCAAGCAGTCCCTGGGCGTGGTGCTGTTGCTGACGGCCACCGCCATCCTGTTCAAGAACAAGCTGCTGGCCTTCGCCCAGCGACATGCCGGCGACGACTACAAGATGGCGCCGCGCAACCTCAATACGCTGACCATCGTCACCGGCGCGATCCTCGGCACCATGGTGGCCCTGACCTCCATCGGTGCCGGCGCCCTGGGCACCGTGGCGCTGTTTATCCTGTACCCGTTCCTGGCCACCAAGCGCCTGGTGGGTACGGAGATCGCCCACGCCGTGCCGCTGACCCTGGTCGCCGGCCTTGGCCACGCGAGCATGGGCAACATGGACTGGACGCTGCTCGGCTTCCTGTTGCTGGGCTCGCTGCCGGGGATTTATGTCGGCAGCCACATGGCCGGCAAGGTCCCGGACGGGATATTGCGTCCTTGCCTGGCGTTCATGCTGGTGATGATCGGCTTCAAGCTGGCGCTTTAACGCGCTGGCCCATTGCCGATCTGCCACACAAACGGCGGCTCGGTGCCGTTGATCACCCGGTCGCCGACAATCCGCGCCTTGTAGATCACCGGGTTGTGGGACGACACCGTGCGTGCGTTGCGCCAGTGCCGATCCAGGGATTTGCCCTGGCGTACGTCCGAAGCGCCCAGCGCGTTGAACAGTTCAGTGGTGGCGCGCTGGATCAGTTCCGAGACCACCACCTGCGCGGTCGCTGATTCGATTTCGGCGGCCACATTGGCTTCGTGTTCCGCCGCATCATCCCCACCAAAGCGCGCCACGTAAGCCCGCTGCGCTGGAACGGTTGCCTTCAGCGCGCTGGCCTCGGCGGCATACACCAGCGCCGCGACTTCACCCACCACCTGTTGAATCTGCGAATCCTGGCTGACATGGGCAGCATTGCCATGGCTGTAGATGCGCTTGCGGCTGCGCACCTGATGCGCCACATCCTTGAGGGCCGCGCGACCGATGCCGGCCAGGGTGGCGAGCAGCACCAACTGGTAGAACGCGGTCTGGTATTTGAAGCGGGTGGAAAAGTCGATGAGGTTTTCCGCTTCCACCACGGCGTCGGTAAAGCGCGAGGTGCCGCTGCCGGTGGTGCGCTGGCCAAAGCCGTCCCAGTCATCGCTTTGCACCACGCCGGGCTGGCGGGTGCGGGTGGCGGCAATCACATCGCCGCCGGTGTCGCTGCGCTGGGCATACACGTCGATCCAGTCGGAAAACAGGCTGCCGGTGCTGTAGAACTTTTCACCGTTGAGTTTCCATTTATCGCCGTCGGGGCTGACTTTTGTGACCACATCGCCGATGGCCACGCTGCCGATTTCGGTCCAGGCGCAGCCGACGATGTCACCCTCGACAAAGCGTTTGAACCAGATGTCCCGCGCCGCGCCGGGGGCGGCGTTCAGGCGGTCTTCGGCGAACGCGAAATGCCCGCGCAGGGCCTGGGGCACATTGGAATCGGCTTCGGCCAGTTCGATCAGCAGTTCAAACAGTTGGGGCAGGGAGGCGCCACCGCCACCGTACTCCACCGGCACGCGCACGGCGCCGAAGCCGGCTTGCTTGAGCCACTGGATGGGTTCGTAGGGCAGGGCGCGGGTTTGTTCACGCTCTACGGCGCCGTCTGCGATGCGCTGGAAAACCGGCCGGAAGCGTTCGGCCAGGGCTTGATAATCGACGCCGGTGGACAGTGGGTTGATCACGTGGTGCTCGGTCATGGGGACGGTTCCTGGGCAGTGAGTTAGGTGAGCTATTGCACGGTCCATGCCGGGCGCGAAGGCACGTGTTTACGGGGCGGGTGCTGATTCAACTGTTGTCCCTGCAACAGCAAAACGACAAACCGCTGCAATCCGTGACAGCTCGGAGCAGGCTGCTTTTCGCCTGTTTCAGCGCTCCAAGGCCTGTAGCGTGGGCCTTTCACGGTCACTGGCACACTTGCTGCTCCACACCCTGTACATGCCAATCCGCGAGGTACAGTCCAATGAGTCAGCAAGCCGTCAAATTTGCCTACTGGGTGCCCAACGTCAGCGGTGGGCTGGTGGTCAGCAAGATCGAACAGCGCACCCACTGGGGCATCGACTACAACCGCAAGCTGGCGCAGTTGGCCGAGGACGCCGGTTTCGAATACGCCCTCACGCAGATTCGTTTCACCGCCGGCTATGGCGCCGAATACCAGCATGAGTCCGTTGCGTTCAGCCATGCGCTGCTGGCGGCCACCACCAAGCTCAAGGTGATTGCGGCGATCCTGCCTGGCCCATGGCAACCGGCCCTGGCGGCCAAGCAACTGGCAACCATCGACCAGCTCACCAATGGCCGGGTAGCGGTGAATATCGTCAGCGGCTGGTTCAAGGGCGAGTTCCAGGCCATCGGCGAACACTGGCTGGAGCACGACGAGCGCTATCGGCGCTCCGAGGAATTCATCCGTGCCTTGAAGGGCATCTGGACCCAGGACAATTTCACCTTCAAGGGCGACTTCTACCGCTTCAACAACTACAGCCTCAAACCCAAGCCACTGGGCGAGCCGCACCCGGAAATCTTCCAGGGTGGCAGTTCACGGGCGGCGCGGGATATGGCGGCGCGGGTGTCGGACTGGTACTTCACCAACGGCAATACCCCGGAAGGCATCAAGGCCCAGGTCGATGACATCCGGGCCAAGGCAGCGGCGAATAATCATTCGGTGAAAGTCGGGGTCAACGCGTTTGTGATTGCCCGCGATACCGAGGAAGAAGCCCGCGCCGTACTGGCAGAGATCATCGACCAGGCCGACCCGGAAGCCGTGAATGCGTTTGGCGACGCGGCCAGACAAGCCGGCAAGGCATCCCCGGAAGGCGAGGGCAACTGGGCCAAATCCAGCTTTGAAGACCTGGTGCAATACAACGACGGCTTCAAGACCAACCTGATCGGCACCCCGCAGCAGATCGCCGAGCGCATCGTGGCCTTGAAGGCCGTCGGCGTGGACCTGGTACTGGCCGGCTTCCTGCACTTCCAGGAAGAAGTCGAGTACTTCGGCCAGCGCGTACTGCCGCTGGTGCGTGAGCTGGAGGCCAAGGCCGGGATCAAGCAAGTCGCCTGAACACCACCACCGCCGCGCGCAATTTGTTATTGCCGAAACGGCACATTCGCTCGAACTCCCCGTGGCTGACCGGCAGATGCTGGCAGTCCATGGGTTGGCGATGCTGGCTGTGGTCCACGTCCGGGTCGTGCAGGTACACGAAGTCTTCGTCGCAATCGGTGACGATCACCCAGTGGGGCGACTTGGAGCGGGTCAGCCGGTAGCTGCTGATCAACACCAGCGGCTGGCCGCCGTCCCGCAGCACTTGGGGTAAATCCAGCGGGCCGCCAAGCACCTGCTCGACGTCGCTCAATGCCAACTCTTCCTCGAAGGCGTCATGCACCAGCCGCATGACGTCTTTTTTATGCGCATCCCGCACCCCGTCGAGAAACAACGGCCCGCTGACGTTGACCTGCATGCGCACCCGAAAACCCCGGCGCCACGCGGCCAGTGCCAGGCCTTGGGGGCTGCAGCCACCGTGGCCGGCGGTCATGAACACGGTGGTTGCCTCACGCCAGATCTGCAGTTCTTCGCGGCGCTGTGCCACCCGCGCAGGTTCCAAAGCGCCCATGGCCATCAGCAGGCTGGCGGCGCCACAGGTGAAGTCGGTGGTCTGCTGGTAATAGGGCACGCTCAGGGCGCGTGCGTCCTGGTGCTGGAGGATGCGTTTTTCCAGGCGCAGGGCTGGGGCGTGGTCTTCGTAATAGTCATTGATCAAGGCAAAGCGCCGGTAACCATTGCGCTCGTACAGGGCGATGGCGCCGGGGTTGTCGGTGCGCACTTCGAGGCGCAGGTAGGCGCAGTCGTGTTCCACGGCGCAGGCTTCGATGCGTGTCAGCAATTGCTTGCCCAATCCCAGGCCCCGGGAGGACTCGGCGATGGCGATGGAATACAGGCGCGCCAGGGAGGTGCCCCGGTGGAACAGCACCAGGGCGTAACCCAGCAACTCGCCGTGTTGTTCCGCCACCAACAGTTGCCCGTGGGCGCGGCTGACCATCCACTGAAAGCTGCGGGTGGAGAGCCGGTCCGTGGTGAAACAGTGCTGTTCCAGTGCCACCAATGCAGGCACGTCATCGGGTGTTGCAACGCGAAAGGAAAGAGCCATGTGACCGCCGTAAAAGTTGCGTAACGAAACGGGACTTCTCTAAAAGATCGTGCTTAATAGAAAAGGTCTAGTTCTCTAAAGCGGATCAATCAATATGTCAGCGGTACAAGGTCATTGGCGTGAAGTATCCGAGCAAACAGTGGCGGCGACAATAACTTCCAACGGTTATTTTTCCAGCCCTCCCAAGAGTGCAAGTCAAGTCGTGATCATTGTCGAGCGCAAGGAAGACTGGGCGTCGTACTTCCCCAGCGAAGACATCGTCACCGCCCAGGAATACCTTGAACAGACCCGGGAAAACGAGACGGGCAAGCGGGTGCAGGTGATCAACCTGTGCCGTAGCTACAAGTACCTGGGGCACGGCTACTACTGCTCGCTGCTGGCCGAGGCGCGGGGCCACAAGGTGATTCCGTCGGTGCGCACCATCAGCGAACTGACCAAAAAGTCCCTGTACGGCCTGGCCCTGGATGACCTGGATAAAACCCTCGATAAAGCCTTGAGTCATCATCTCTACAGCAACACCGAAGGCTTTACCCTGACACTTTATTTTGGCCGAACCAATATTGAACCCTTGCAGGATTTGGCCCGCCAGTTGTTTGAAGCGTTTCCCTGTCCGATCCTGTTAGTTGAGTTCCGCAAGAATAACGGCTGGCACATCGAAGGCATCAAGTCTGGGGTGTTGCACAAGTTGCGCGATGACCAGGAAGATCAATTCGCCAATGCGCTGGACAACTTCAGCCGCAAGATCTGGCGGCAACCGCGCTCCCGACGGTTGGCCCGCTATGACCTGGCAATCCTGCACGATCCGCAGGAACAATTGCCGCCGTCCAACGCCCTTGCCCTAGAAAACTTCGTACGGGTCGGCAAGGGGCTGGGCATCGATGTAGAACTGATTGAGCGCAAGGACTACGCCCGCCTGGCCGAATACGACGCCTTGCTGATCCGCGAGACCACCAGCGTCGACAACCACACCTACCGCTTCGCCAAAAAGGCCGAGAGCGAAGGGCTGGTAGTGATGGACGACCCTGCGTCGATCCTGCGCTGCACCAACAAGGTCTACCTCACCGACCTGCTCAAAAGCCACCAACTGGGCATGCCCGCCACTGAAATTCTGTACAAGGAGCGACCCGAAGATTTCGAACGGGTGGGCGAGCGCCTCGGCTTCCCGCTTGTGCTGAAGATCCCCGACGGGTGTTTCTCCCGCGGCGTGATCAAGGTCGAAAGCCAGCAAGCGCTGTTGACCGCCACCGCTGAACTGTTCGAGCATTCCGTGTTGCTGCTGGCCCAGGAGTTTTTCTACACCGAGTACGACTGGCGCATCGGCGTCCTCAACCGCAAACCGATCTTTGCCTGCCAGTACTTCATGTCCAAGGGCCATTGGCAGATCTACAACCACAAGGCCATCGGCCAGGACATCAACGGCGAGTGCCGCACCCTGGCGGTCCACGAAGCGCCCAAGGCCGTGGTGGAACTGGCGGTAAAAACCGCCAACCTGATCGGCGACGGCCTGTACGGCGTAGACCTCAAGCAATCCGGCGACAAGGTGGTGGTGATCGAGGTCAATGACAACCCCAACATGGACGCCGGTATCGAAGATGCCTACCTCCAGGACGACTTGTATTCCCTGGTACTGGAGGAGTTCGTCCGACGCCTGGAGCTGAAACGTCAGGGCCAGGTGTGGTGACGCGCGATGATCCAGCGCTTTGAAATAGCCGATGGCAAGTTGTACAACAGCCTGGGGGACGACGCGAATGTGCTGCTCTTCAGCAATCCCGATCCCCACGAGCGCAAGTACCTGCGCGACTGCTACAAGCTCGATGAACATGCTTTGGCCTCGGCGCTGGACCCCGACGAAGTGTCCCGCATCGAGTTCCACCCCGATAACCTGTTCCTGATCTGGAAACGCCCGGAGAATTATTCCGGTGGCGGCAACCTGGTATTTGAAGTGGCGTCCTGCGGCTTGCTGTTTTCCGGGGATCAGTTGCTGGTGATCGCCGCTGACGACAGCCAGCTTTCCGGGCTGGGCGCCCGCCGGCCGCTGCGTACGCCACTGGATGTGTTGCTGGACTTGCTGCTCAACAACATCCACCACTACCTCGGCCACCTCAAGGTGATCAAGATGGTCGCCCGGGAGTTGCAGCAGCAGTTCAACGCATCGATGAGCAACCGCCACCTGATGCAGATGTTCAACCTCAGCGAAAGCCTGATCTATTACATCAACGCCCTGCACAGCAACGGCGCGGTGCTGACGCGCCTGCGCAATCATGGCGAGAAGGAACATTTCAGCGCTGAAACACTGGGCCTGATCGATGACCTGATCATCGAGAACAACCAGTGCTACAAGCAGGCGGAGATTTACTCCAACGTGTTCTCCGGGTTGATCGATGCCCGGGGCAACCTGATGAACAACAGCATGAACAACCTGTTGCGCAAGCTGACGTTGATCAACGTGGTGTTCCTGCCGTTGAACCTGATTGCCAGCGTGGGCGGGATGTCGGAGTTCAGCATGATGACGGCGGGCACGCCGTGGTGGATTTCGTACCCGTTGTTTATGGCGGCGATGGGACTGGGGGCGGGGTTGATGGTGTTGGGGTTGAAGCGGATTGCGGGGAGTGGTGACAAGGCGGTGTGACGATGTGCGGGAGGTTATTTGTGGCTAGGGGGCTGTTGTGGGGGGGAGCTTGCTAAGGGGAGGGGGCTTGCTGTGGGGGGGGGGGGGGGGGGCGCGGGGGGGGGGGGGGGGGGCCCGGGGGGGGGGGGGGGGGGCGGCCCCGCGCCGGGGGCGCACCCGCCCCCCACCCAAGCAACCCCCG